>JAISND010000022.1 GCA_031276615.1 Treponema sp.
CTCAGGCGGTTTTTCGTTGATACTGGGCATGTCACTCTTTGCAATCATGCGGTACGCTCCTCATTTCCATACTACTTTATGCCAAGAAAAAAAGCAAGTCAAGTACGCGCCTTGTCAAGCGGCAAAGGAAAATTATCGATTTTACCGTTCGAATTCCTGTCGAATTCCGGCCAGGCCGCAGATCCGCAAGCGCTTGCCGCGTTTCGCGCATACATTGGGCTTCCGTATCCCGTCAAAAAACGCCACAATGGAAGCATGTATATCCTGGCCCCCATGGCGGAGCTCAGCCACCGGGCTTTACGGGAACTCATAGAAGGGTTTTTTAATGAGGGGGAAAGCCGCGGTACCTTCGGTCCCGCCCCCCCTCGCCCGGCCGTTTCCCCCGCGCCGCGCGGGAAAAACGTTCAGGCTACCCCCCTCTGCGGGGACACCCCGCAACGCCCCGAATACTACACGGAAATGATAAGCGCCGCCGGCCTTCTTTCGGGCGGCCCCTTCGAAAAATGGTACCTTGACGGGGGGCCCTGCCCGGAACGGCTCGTCTACCAGCTTCTCGGCGCCGATCCCGGCAAGCTTGCCCCGGCGGCGGCTCTGCTGGACAGGCGGGACTGTCTGGGCATAGACATCAACATGGGCTGCGCGGCCCCGGCTATCACCAGAACCGGCGCCGGCGTAAAACTTATGGAAGACATCGACAAAGCCGGCCGGATCGTCGCGGCCATACGTAAAGTGACGACAAAGCGGCTCAGCATCAAACTGCGGCTTGGCACCCGGTGCCTGGCACCGGTTTTCGGCCGTCTGCTGGCGTTCTGCCGGCGCCTCGAATCCGAAGGAGCCGATCGTATCGCCCTCCATCCCCGCTTTGCCGATGAAAAGTTCAAGCGCCGGGCCCGCTGGGACTACGTGGACGCCCTTCGCGCCGGGCTTTCCATACCCGTAGCGGGTAACGGGGACATAAGCTCCGCCGGGGAGCTTGTCCTCCGGGCGCGAGACGGGCCTGTCATGGCGGGCCGGCTCGCGGTAAAAGAGCCCTGGGTGTTCGCCCTTGCCGGAACCGTATGTCCGCCGGCGGGGCCTTTAGAAGAAACAGCCCACAAGTTCCTCGATTTACTCTCCAGGCACCAGCCCCCGGAATTCCACCTGAGCCGGGCCCGGCGTTTTTTCCGGTATTACTGCGATAATTTTACCTGGGCGGAGTATCTGCGGAACAAAATCAACCGGGCGCGGACTCTTTCCGGCATCGGCCGGATCATAAGCGAATACTGCCGGGAAAATCCGCAGCCGGGGCAAAACCCCTAATTCGAAAACCGGAACTGCCTCATGTCTTTTTTGAGCGTGGGGTATTGACACCGTTTTGCGGAAAGCCCGGCCTTCTCCTCCTCCGCCAGCGAAGATTCCATGAACCGCACCGGTCACGGCCTTTCCGTGGGCATTACCGCCGGGATTGTCTGGTAAAAAAAGCGCCTACAACAGGGCTTCCGCGTCCAGCTCGCAGGCCGTACAGGGAACGGTAATTCCCCAGTTTTCAAGCAGTTCCGGGTGAAGTTCGCCGAAAACCCCGATGGTTTTGTTTTTGTAGAGAATCGCCGCCGCCCGTCCGGGTATAAAACGGCTGTCGCCGGATTCTTCCACGTCGTATTCGCGGGCAAGGTAATAAAACAGGGTATGGAGTTCCGCGGCGATAACGTTAAAGTTCGTTTCGGCGCCGGCTTCAAGAAAGCCCAGATACTGGCGGGTTACGGTTCCACTGTCGTCGTCAAGCCTCGCGATTTTGCCTGTTTCAAAGATCCGGTGGGGATAGGCCGCGTGGCCGGAAACGGATTCGCTTTGAACAAGGGAAGCGAGAACGCTGTCCCTGACATATTCATAGTTTTCGGTCATGGGATTGGATATACGGATAATCGCCGCGCCGTCACCGCGCATTTTTTCCACAAGGTCTTTGCGGGAACCCAGGTAGTTGTAGATCATTTCCTGGTAGCCCATGCCGATCATGATTTCCTTGATCCGGCGGCTAAAAACCGTAACGGGGCCAAGGCGGCCTACGGTAAAATCCCGGGGACGTTCGGGCTTAAACGTATCGAGTCCCCGGCCCATCATAATGTCTTCCATAACGTCCGCGGCGTGGAGAAAATCGTTCCGGTATTCGGGCGGCCATGCGCGGACGCCGCTCTCCGCGCTTCCCTTCGCGCCGCGCTCGGTGTCATCGGCTTCTTCCGCCCTTACTCCCATGCGGGCCAGGGCTTGTACGCATCCGGCGGCGTCGATTCTTTCGCCCAGGTACTTTTCAATCCGCGAAAGCGAACAGAACACCGGTTCCTGAAAATAGTACGGAGTGACGCAGGTTTTGCCGAAGGAGGTATCGTATTGATATTCCACTTCCACCGGCTCAATCGTAAAACCATTGTCGGCAAGATCGCAGGCGACGATGGACGCGGCCAGGGTAACCGAAGCCTGATCCGTTCCGGTAAGTTCCACAAAAAGATCCGTGTCGCCAACCTGGACCGCCCCTAAATCGGCGGAATTGATAATAGGCGGATACGAAAGGACCCCGCCTGTCGAATCGGTTAAAAGCGGATGAATGGGCTCGTGTTCCTGGATAAACGCGTATTCCTTCCCCTTGGGATGCTGTTTAAGAATCTCCCGCAGGGTTAAAGGACTGTCCCACTGGAGGGGCACAAACGATACGCTGCCAGGATCGACCCCCTTGTAGATAATAGGCCATTTGATAATGGAGATACGGTAAAGCCCCATCGAAATGGTACGGCGTTTGCGGCCGAAATTCCACGCAAGCTTTTCCTGGGTCTGGATCATGTCCCTAAGCATCGGATCGCTTATCGCCCTGCCGGAAGCGACAAAGCCCGCCAGATAGGGCCGCACCTTTTGTACCGATTTTTCCACGACAACCTTGTGTTTCGCGCTTTGGAGTTTCCCCGCCGAGGAAAAAAAAGGATAGTCCGGCGTTTTACCGCCGTCGTAGACCTTTAGCTGCCGGGCGCAGCCCGCCGTTCCCCACAGATCCGGTCTGTTCGTGTCGTTTAACTCTATTTTAAGAATCCGCTCTTCTTCCGGAAGATTTTTGTCGCTGTCTTCGTCAAGCTCCGCCTTGGCGCAGCCAAGCGCACGCTCAAATTCGTCCCTGGTATTCCATTTGTTTTTTCCGCCGGGACATCCCGCCAGGGTAAAGAACGCTTTCTCGTTGACTTCAATTTTGGGCATAAGTAATACTAGCCATAAAAGACATCTTGGGCAAGAGACTGCATTACCTAATAATTAATTCAGCCGAAATCAGGCCGCGGGGGCCTGACCTCCTCCTCCCTGACAGGGAGGGTTTTCAGCGTAGCCCTATTCCCGGTTGAGCTTCAACAGCTTCTCCACCGCCTCGTTCAGCTTCCGGTTCAATTCAACCGGATTGTACAGGGCCCGCCGCCACAGCTCCGCCTGGCCGCTCGCGGACCCTCTGCGGTACGCCATCGTGTCACACGCGCAGAATCCCGGCCTCATCGTCTCCCGGGTAAACCTGGTTCGTACCGGAATCCGGCTCCTCACCGGCGTCTGCGCCACGCGCGCCGTGTTTTCCCCACGGCCTTGAAGTGCTCCCGGACCGTCTTCCCGTCTCTGGCGATTACTTCCCGTTCATAGTCCCGCTTAATGGCCCTCACCCAATTCATAAAACACCGCTCGATCTCCTCGATGGTTGTTGTTCTCTTTCCATTTCCACTTTTTTATATGCGCTGGCCCTAATAGCTGCAAGGTGAAATATTGACAGTATAAACAGATACGGGTAAAATATTTTCGCATGCAAGCTTCAGGAATTGTTACCATTTTTCCTTACTATACTCGTTTCCGGAGACTCTCTAAACAACGGTTTTTGGGGGGGGGGGGGGGGGGGGGGGGGGGGGGGGGGGCGGGGGGGGGGGTGGTG
>JAISND010000096.1 GCA_031276615.1 Treponema sp.
GCGGGGTATACCGTCATCGGCGGCGGCGACAGCATTGCGGCGGCAAAAAAATACAAAAAAACCGGAAAGATAAATTACATCTGTACCGGCGGAGGGGCGCTCATACGCTTCCTCACCGGGGAGGAACTGCCGGTGGTAAAAGCCCTTCGGCATGGTTCCCAAATTAATACAAGGAGTATCTGAAATGGTAAAAGTCGGAGTAGCTGGTTACGGCGTTATTGGACAACGGCTGGCGGACGGGGTAACCCTTCAGAAGGATATGAAACTGGTGGGGATCGCGGATCTCTTTCCAACTCTCTCTATCCGGGCGCTCAAAGAACGGGGTATGCCCTACGATCTCTACCTGGTCGAAGGGGCGGACAAGTCGAAATTCGACGCCCTTAAAATCCCCGTCAGGGGCAGTTTTGAAGACCTTGTCGGAAAGGTGGATATTATGCTGGATTCGGCCCCCGGCGGGGTCGGCATAAAAAACAAGGTTCTGTATGAGAAAGCCGGGGTTCCGGCGGTTTTCCAGGGCGGCGAAAAAAATTCCGTCGCCGACGTGTTTTTCCACGGTTACGCGAATTACGAAAAAGGTCTGGGCGCGAAGTACCTCAAGCTTACCAGCTGCAATACCACGGGCCTCATTAGATCCGTCGACTGCCTGGACCGTGAATTCGGAATCGACAGGGTGGCCATCACTATCATCCGCCGTGTCGCCGACCCCGGAGACTACCACCGGGGCCTCACCAACGCGCTGCAGATCGACAGGGCGCCGTCCCACCAGGCTGTGGATCTTATGACCATTATGCCCCATGTCCAGGCCACGGGTATCCTGGTACATACCCCGGTAACCCACGGTCACATCATTACAGTAGTGGCCCATGGAAAGGCAGGGAAGAAGATCACCAGGGACATGGCCCTGGAAGCATTTAAGGCCCACGACCGGATCCGGGTAGTGACCATAGACGACGGCTTCCTCGGGAACGCATCTTTCTTCCGCTATGCCCGCGACTTGGGCAACCCCCGCGGCGACATGTACGAGATCGGCCTCTGGGAAGACAGCATCGTGGAGAGTGGGGAAGACATCATGTACGCTGTCAACATCCCCCAGGAATCGGTGACCATACCCGAAACGATGGATGCCATACGGGCATCGTTAAAGATGCAGGGCGATTCGGCTTCGGGTACCGCGGAAACGAACAGGTACCTTGGTCTGGGAAAATGGAAGTAAACGGACACATGAAGTGAAGCTTGCCATTCCTTATCCGGGCAAAAATTTTTCCCTGGAGATTCCCGGCGAGAATCTTCTGTGTGTTGCCGGGCCGAATGACGCGGAAAGCGCCGGAGACGAGGAGGGTATCCTAACCCGGGCGCTGGGCGCGGCCGTGACGCCGGCGGCGCGCGGAGACTCCTCCGGCGGGAAAAACAATCTCGGGCAGTTTCTTGAAGGCGGGCGCAAGGTACTCGTCATCATAAACGACGCCACCCGCCCGACTCCTACCGCCGCCATGCTCAAAGCCATGTCGCCGGTCTTTAAAGCGGCGGGCATTGAACCGCGGCGCCTGACGATCCTCGTGGCGACCGGCGCGCACCGCGCTCCCTCCGAAGAGGAATACCGGCAGATCCTTGGGGAGAGCTATCAGTGTTTCCGGTCCCGCTGCGTTGCACACGACTCAAGAAACGCGGATGAAATGGTTTTGTCAGGCTTTACCAGGCGCGGAACGCCAGTTATCCTGAACCGGCGCATCCCTGACGCGGACAGAATTGTCGTTACCGGGAGCGTGGAGCCGCATTACTTTGCCGGTTTCACGGGCGGCGCCAAGGCCTTTCTGCCCGGAGTCGCCGCGTATGAGTCCGTCAAAACAAATCACGGGCGCGCCCTTTCCCCCGGCGCGCGGGCTTTGGCCCTTGAGGGGAACCCCGTCCGCGAGGACATGGACGACGCGGCCGGTTTTATCAGGACGCCGGTCTTTTCGCTGATGACGGTTCTGGACAAAGGGCAAAAGACCGCCGCCGCTTTTTCCGGAGACCTTATGACCTCGTTCCGGGAGGCGGCGGAACTTTCAAAAAAGATATTCTGCGTTTCCGTGCCGGAAAAGGCGGACATTGTCGTCTCCGTCGCGAAGCACCCCATGGACATCGATCTCTACCAGTCCCAAAAAGCCATTGACAACGGCGCACTGGCCCTCAGGGACGGCGGGACATTGATACTGGTTGCTTCCTGCCGGGACGGGCTGGGGGACAAAACCTATGCCGGGCTGCTGGCCTCGGCCTCAAGTCCCGCCGAGGCCCTGGAAAAAATACGCCGGGAATACAAACTCGGCTATCACAAGGCCGCCAAAATGGCGATGGTTTCCGGCCGCGCCCGGATTACGGCGGTAACGGAGCTTCCGGCCGCGGAGCTTGAAAGGATGTTTATCGGAAGCGCCCCTTCCCCCCAGGCCGCGCTGGATGAAGCCCTGAAAAGAGCGAAGGATCGGGGCGCCGGCGTTCCGAAGGTTCTTGTCCTGCCCGACGGCTGTGTCACCGTGCCGGTTACGGACCGGGGTTCCTGAAAAGGCTTTGCCGCCGCCCGTTTTCAGGGTACGGCCGGGGAAAAAACAACGCAGACCGGCGAGGGCGTGGGGTATTCACCCGTTTTTTCAATTCTCCCGTTTTTATCAACGCGAAAGACAGCCAGATTGTCACTGTCCTGGTTCGCGGCCAGGAGAAAATTACCGGCGGGATCCGGATTAAAATCCCTGGGCGCGGCGCCGCCCGATTCTGTAACCGTTACCGGTTCCAGGCTTCCCTCTTTGTCCCGTACTCTAAAGACAGCGATGCTGTCATGTCCGCGGTTTGACGCGTACACGAAATTGCCGTCCGGGCTTGTCCTTATGGCCGCGGCGGTATTGTTTCCCCGGAATCCTCCGGGTAATGTCGGGACCGTCTGTATTTTTTCAAAGGGATAGGGTTTCAAAACCTCGATAGTGGAATTGATCTCATTCAGAAGATAAACCGCTTCGCACGCGGGATTAAAGGCCAGGTGACGGGGGCCCGCGCCGGAGGAAGACTCGTAGCACGGTACACCGGAAGGTTTCAGATACGCGGCGTTGTTTCTGTCGATATCGTAACACATCACCCTGTCGGTTCCCAGATCACAGGCAAATCCCCGGCTGTACTTTTTGTCAAACCAGAACGAATGGGCGTGGGGCCCGTTCTGTCTTGAGGGGTTCGGCCCCTTTCCGGAAAATTTGATGACCTGGCAGGCTTCATCAATACCGCCGTCCTTGAGGACGCGGAAAACCGAAAGCACCCCGTCCGAGTAATTGGAACATATCAAAAGAGTCTCCCTGCCGTCTATCGCAAGGTGGCACGGAGCGATGCCGCGGCTCTTTTTTTGACTGATCAATTCCAGGCCCCCGTCCTTCCGGATTTTATACGCGGAAACGGCCCCCGAATCTTCCCCGTTAAAGCTGCCTGTCTCGTTTACCGAATAGAGATATTTTCCGGAAGGACCCAGGCAGAGCCACGACGGATTTACCGCTTCCGCCGCAAGGCGTATATCTTCAACTGCGCCTCTTTCGGGATCGAAAGAAAAAAAATAAATACCTTCGGCCCTGCCGTTTTTTTCCCGTGTGTAAGTTCCGATAAACCCGGATATTTTTTCCATGTTCCCCCACCCTTCCTTCTCAGCCGGCATGCCGGGACCGCGTGCCCGGTTTACCGTTCTTTCGAATCAAGCAGAATCGTCACGGGCCCGTCGTTGGTATAGGCGACGCGCATGCGGGCCTGAAACACCCCGCATTCGCAGACAAGGCCCTGCTCCCGGATTTTTTCAACAAAGTATTCGTAGAGCTTTTTTGCCGTTTCAGGTTCCGCGGCCCTTCCCCAGGAAGGACGGCGGCCTTTGCGGGCGTCCCCCAAAAGGGTAAACTGGGAAACCGCGAGAATCCCCGCGGGCGCGCGTTCCCCTTCAGCGCCGGCCGCGGAACCCGCCGCGCCGTCTCTTATCGAAAGGTTCATCTTTCCGCCGGCGTCGTCAAAAATACGCAGGCCGGGAATTTTTTCGGCGAGCCAGGCGGCGTCGGCTTCGGTGTCGTCACAGGCAACCCCCAGGTAGGCCAGAAGCCCCGATGAAATACGGCCCACGATTCTTTCATCAACCGAGACCGAGGCGTCAAGAACGCGCTGGACAACCGCCTTCATTCCCGGCCTTCCCGGGGTTCAAGCCGGCCGGACTGGTGAATCGCGACCCCCTCAAGCCTGATTCCGGCGCCGCTTTCCTGGTTTACCGGCACGATCCGCCCGAGGACTTCCAGGGGACGTTCAAGGTTAAGGGAAACCGCCTTGTCGAAAACCACCGGAACAATGCCTTCCAGGGTTTTGCGGGTATCGTAGCCCACAAGAAAATCAAAGGAAGTCATATTCTGAAGGGTTTCCGCGTTCGTAGCCATGCCCCGCCATATCACGTGAACGTCACGGAAAAGTACCGGATCCCTGATAACTTCGCTGTAGGGGACATTGTCGCCGTGTCTGAAATTGTCAAAACCGGGAACCTCCATGTACGAAAGAAGGATGCGGGATTTGTTTTTTACGCCCTCCGAGGCGTTGGACTCAAGAATCCGGTTGATGTGTACCCTGGCGGCCTCGTCACGGTAACCGGTAAAAAGCGAAAGGGCCCGCTCGTAGGTTTCGAGAACCTGGGATCTTGTCAGAATATAGCGGTAAGCGCCGCCGGTCTGCACCGGCTCGTTTCTTTCTTCCCCGCTCAGGCTGATCCCGGCATGTACCTTTCTGCCGCCCCGGTGGCCGAAGGGATTGGGCACAAGATTCGTCCGGACAAGTATGCCGAAACAGAGCGCCAGGACCGCAAGAACCGCGGCGGCGGCGGCAAGGATTCGATCGGGGGAAAGGCCGGGAGAAGGAATGGGAGGATAGAGGCCCGGGAGCCTTCCGGATTCAAGCCAGGCCGAAAAGGTATCGGCGCCCGCGTATCTGCGAATTACCTTCAGGGCTTTTTTCGCGGTTCTGTTTTTTTCGTCCAGTTCCTGAACGTCAAGGTAAAAGTCCACCGCCCTGTCGGTTTCCCCCCTGCGCAGATAGAGCACCGCAAGCCCCAGCAGGGCAAGGGGATCGCGGATCTTGACATCATGGGCAAGGCGGAAATAGGTAAGGGCGCCGCCGAAATCGCCGACATGAAGGCAGGAGACCCCCAAAAGGTAGTAATACCGGAAGGAACCGTAATAGCGGTTGACCTCGGGTTCAAGGGTTTTGATGGCGCCTTCGTAATTGCCGGATCTGGCAAGCCTTGTCGCCCTGGTCAAAATGGGATCCAGTTTCATGACTGTCAGGGCAGGCCGTAACGAATCTTGACGCGGCTGATCGTCAGTTCCATAGCGATCAGTTCTTCCTCTGAAAGAAAAATTTTACCGGCGACAAACTGATCAATCCGGTCAATACAGTTCCGGAGAAGAAGCATGTCCGCTTCTTTTGAATATTCCGGTGAATCGGATGTTTCGGGCAAAGTTACAATTGAGGCGGATTCGGGCCGCGGGGGGACGCCGCTTTCAGGAGGCGAAACCTCAACGGGACGCGCCGCCGCGGGAATCCCGGCGTTGGAGGCGGCAAACCCGTTGGGATCCTCCGAAGCCAGCAGAATGGAACAGCCTGTCTCATCCCCCGGCGCCAAAGGCAAAGGTTCGTAATAATAGCAGACCGCGGAATCCCCCACCGAATAAGGAAGGAAGTTGAAATTCCGGCCTTCGCTGCAAGACGTTTTCCAGGGAATGTCGTTAAGGCGTTTCCAGTTGGCAAAATGGAGGAAATCGGGAACCTTGCCGGGTACCCGTATACTGCCCATGAGGGAAAGACGGCCGTTTTTCGAAACCCACCAGGCGTCGGAGGAATCCCCGGAAATAACCGTTTCGGCGGTGATTCGCCGTCTGTCCGTGACAAAAGGCGTGTTGCCGGAACCTTCCCCAAGACTGGTATCAAGAAGCAGGCGGAATCCTGTCGTGGCTTCCCGGTTTAAACGGTTTCGAATGGCAATGTCAATTCGAATACCGTTGGTTACTGAAGAACCGGAGGTTTTAATAAACGAAAACGTTTCACGCACGGTGGCAAAGGAAGATTCAAATATAAAAACGGGCCGGCTGCCGTTTCCTTCCGTTCTGATCCGGAAAGCGGAAGATTCGCCCAGGCGGTAGATTCTGTCGTTCATTATAAGGGAAATGAAACTGCTTCGCGGATCCTGATCCGTAAACAGGGCTTCGTATTTGCTTTCCGGGCCGTCGCCGAGGTAATAAAGGGAAAAATGGCCGGTCTTTTCGTGCAGGGTAAGTTTAATTTGTCCCTGGCTGAAATCGGCCGCGCCGAGTCCGTGGAAACCCGTTATGAAAAAAACCAGGCAGAGCCGGAGAAAACACCGGAAAGGTCTCATTTGCTTCCCCCGTCTGTTTTTTCGAGTCTGTCCAGATTCTGCTGCATCTCGCCCCGCAGCCGCAGGGCGCGTTCATATAAATACGGAGAGTCGGTTTTCCCGGGAAGTTCGGGAGCCCCGCCGTCCGGAGCCGGGGGATAATTTTCATTCCGGAAGGACGCAAGCAGGGTCTCCAGATTTCTGATTCGCGCTTCGGCCTCTTCAAGTTTCCGCCGGTAGTATTCGTTTGTGTTTTCCACTTCGGCGAGACGCGGGTCATTGACGGATTCGGCCAGCCGTTTCTGGTAGGCATTCATGGCCTGATCATAGGTTCTTTCCTTCCGCTGGAAATCTTCGATGTTGCGGAGGGATTCCTCGTGGCTGGCCTTGAGCAGCGCGAGCAGCTCTGTTTCGACTTTTCTCTGTTTTATTATGTCCAGACGGTAGGAAGCGGCCTCGAATTTCGCGCTGTCCGGGTAGTCCTCCACAACCAGGGTAAAAATATCCCTGGCCCTGTCGAGCTGGCCAAGCGCAAGGAGGCATTCCCCAATCCAGTACAGGGCCGCCGGTTTTCTTGCCCCGTCGGAACTGTGATCAACGTATTCCTTGAACCAGGGAATTGCCTCATCGTAATACCCTAGGTAGTAATAGGCCCGCCCCCGGTGGTAGGCCATATCCGTTTTTCTGCTGTCGTCCGGGGCACGGGATTCCAGTTCTTCCATATTCATGAGGGCGGATTCATAATCGGAAGCGGAAAGCTCCGCCAGCGAGAGCCAGTACAGGGCCTCGGTATATTGCCGGGGGCCGATTGCCTCCGCGCGGGCTTCGCGGAATTCGGCGACAGCCTCGGGCCAGCGCGATTCCCGGTAAAGCGTAATTCCGGACTGCAGCCGTGCGGAAAAACCGGAAGGCCCGATATTGCGTTCCTCGCTCCGCGAGAAAAACAGTCCCCCGATCAGCAGGCACGACAAAAAGAGAAAAGACAGTTTCAGATTTCGTGATATCCTCAAAACGTACTCCCGAAATTGCGCCGCCATCCGCAAACCCCGAATTAGCGATTTTCTCCGGCGGACTTTGTCCGACACCTCCGGAAACCCGGCGGGGGTTTCCAGAGATGCCCCATATCATATTTCGGCAAAACCGCCCCTTCTGTTTAGCGGCTTTGACCGGCTCCCGCGGCTTTTCAGGGTTGCCTGGGAATTACCGGGAATTACGCGCCCTTTCCACAAGGGCCTTCCTGTCGGCCGCGCCGTAAAAGGCGGAACCCATGACCAGCACGTCCGCCCCCGCGGCAAGTACGGCGCCCGCGGTACCCGCGTCAATGCCGCCGTCCGCGGAAATAAGGAAGGAAAGCCCCCGTTTTTCCCTGATCCGGGCAAGTTTTTTTACCTTTTCAAGACATTCGGGTATCATTTTCTGGCCGCCAAAACCGGGATTGACGGTCATTACCAGTACCAGATCAAGACCGGAAAGCAGTTCTTCAATGAGGCATACCGGGCTGGAGGGAACAATGCTAATTCCGGCCTTTTTCCCCAGCTCCCTTATCATGCCCGCGGCACGGTGGGCGTGGACCGCCGCTTCCAGGTGGAAAGTGATGCCGTCGGCCCCCGCTTTTGCGAAGGCGGGGATCAGCTTTTCCGGGGTGTTGATCATCAAATGGACATCAAAAAAGGAAGCGCTTTTGTTTCTGAGATCCTCCACAAGTTTGGGCCCAAAGGTAAGATTCGGCACAAACTGGCCGTCCATAATGTCCAGATGAACCCAGTCCGCCCCCGAATCGTCGATTTCCCTGAGGGCGCCCGCAAAATCCGAAAAATCCATCGACAAAACCGAGGGGGCGATGTAAATTTTTCTCATTTCCCCATCATAACCCTTCAGGAAGGCAATGTAAAGCGCAGGCAGGCCAGGCCGCTTGTCAAAAAATCACATAAAATGATATAATTATAAAAGTATATTTTGTACCAGAATGTACGAATTTATGCAAGCATGGAAACGGAACGGACAGCCCAGGGGCTTATTCAGAAGGCCTATGACAAACTG
>JAISND010000114.1 GCA_031276615.1 Treponema sp.
CGGGACCCGGCGATTCCTTTGACCGCGGTTCCGCGGGCGTCTACTATCGTTTCCCCGCGCCGGCGCGGCGCGCCGCCGCCGCGGGCGCGGCGGGCGGGCCCGCGGCCGGCTTCCCTCTCAGGGTGTCCCGTATTTCCCTGACGGCGGAACGTAACGCCGCGGACAGGGCGAACATTCTCGACGGCATAGACTGCGGCCTCGGCCTCTCCCTGAGGCTGCCCGGCCGGCACGCGCCGCTGGGGATCAGTTTTTCCGCGGCCGCGAAGGGCAAAACTTCCGCGGACGAAACGCCACCGCCTTACCCCCTGCCCCGGGGGGAGTACCGCCTTGATTCCGCCAGGGTTTCGGGGGAACTTTCCTGGTCGCCCGCCCTGGGCGGCGGCAGGGGCGGCGGCGCTTCCCTGTGGCTTCCGCGCGGCCTCCAGCTCAGAACGAAATTCGGCTGCGGGCTTGACGCGGAGGAAAAAGGCGCCTGGGACGCCTCCTTTACGGCGGCGGTCCGTTTCAGGTACGGAAGGCTGAGCCTGAAAGTCGCTACCCCGGAATTTGCCGTATCAGGCGAAGATTCCACAGCCCGGAGCGCCGCGCCGGAACAGTGGAAATGCAGCGTTTCATGGAGGGTGGAAAAATAGGCTCCGGAAACTTCAGTTTCCGCCGAACCGGAGATTCGCCAACAACCGCTAAAAATGAACTTCCCCCGTAAGGGCGCGCTATGAAAGCAGTGTAACCAGCAGCGCCCCGCTTTTCGGGTCCCGCAGCGGCGTCTTTGGCGCGGCACAGTCCGCGGCGGATAACAGCGCGCCGGAGGGGATTTTTTCAACGGCGCTTCTGTTCCCCTCGACAAGTACCAGCCCCTGCCCGGAACAGCCGTAGCGGCCGTAAGGCCCCCTGTTCAGCGGGAAGGCGTCGGAGATAACGCGGATGGCCGGCTGCGGCGGGCAAAGCCCGGCCTCTTGCGGCCCCGCGAACAGAAAGCTCAACACGGCCCGTTCCTTGGGCAGCCCCGCCGCGGCGGAAAGGCGGCGCAGTTCCCGGGGCGCGTCTTTTGTATCAAAGGCAAAGTGACACCAGCGCCCCTTGCCCGGCCCGCCGCGCCGGCCCGCCGCGCCCTTTCCGCCGGGAAAGGGGCAGGTTCCCGCGTGGGGGCAGGGGGAAAGCGGAACGCGGCCTTTTTCAATAAGGGCGCTTCTCAGGGCGCTGATAAATTCGCCGGAACGGGGAACGCCCGGCTCGACGACAAGGACGGAACCGGAAGCGCCGGAGAATCCGGTGAGAAACCCCGCCGAGTATTCCGCATAACGGCGCATTTCCTCCGGGCGGTGAGTATCGCCGTACATTTCGTTGAATACGTTTACCGCGCAGACCAGGGAGGCGGCCCCGCCCCTGCGCAAAGCGGGCCTGAAACCGGCCGCCTTTCCGCCGCCCGGCGGCAGAAGGCCCCTGACGCCGGCGCTTCCCCTGACGGTTCTGATTCTCCAGGGGCAGGCCCCGCCGCCGTCCGGCGGGCAGAATTCCGCAAGGGCTGAAAAAATTTTTTTCCCGGCCTCCAGAACCGCGGCGCCGCGGTCAACGCAGCAGAATTCAAGCGGCAGGGCGCGGAGTTCCGGCCGGGATATCCACAGCGCCAGGACAAGGGTAAGGGGACCCGTTCCAAAATCAATTACGGAACTTCCGGGGGAAAGCGAAATGTCCAGCGACGGCAAAAGGCGGCAGAGCCGGTACAGGTTCCAGGGCATAAAACAGCGCAGATAGGCGGAGAGCAGATTCGGCCTGCCCAGGTAGGAAAGTTTCCGCTCCCCGCGGCCGCTGGTAAGAAGCCGGGACAGCTCCGCGACATCGCCGGGAAGCGCCGCGCGGAAGGACCCGGAAACGGGAAAGGTTCTGTCGACAAGGCCGGGGACAGCGTCAAGGACACGGCAAATCTCCGGTCCCGGAGAAGCAAAGATCGTGTTCACCTGCTGTTTTTGTAATGGTTGTACAGTTCTTCCCCGACACAGTCCTTCGCGTATTTGCACCAGCCGGTACAGTTCTGTACATCGTTGTAGGCAACAAACCCGCAGCCGCAGGTAACCTGTCTGTCAACGGAAAATATTTCTATTTCGGCGCCGCAATCGGGGCAGATCCTGATCTCCAGAGTCGGCGTCCCCTTTATTGCCGCGGAACCGGGGCACTGTGTGATCACGGGTTCTTCTCCCTGATTATAAGATAAAGCTCCATGAGCTGGGAACGCAGGGCCATTATCTGGGCGTGAAGATCCTGCCCTTCGCCGGAAAGCTCGCGGTAAAGCTGCTCCCGCGCGCCCTCAACGGTAAAATGCCGTTCGTGGAGCAGATGCTTGAGGCGCAGCAAAAGCTGCAAACCCCTGTCCGAGTAAAGGCGTTTCCCCTGGTAATCCTTTTTCGGCTGAATCAGCGGCACCTCCCGTTCCCAGTACCGGATTACATGGCTTTTCACCCGCAGCAGCCGGGCCGCTTCGGCGGCGGTATAGGATTTCACCGCTGCCCCTTTTTCCGGCCGCGCCCGCCGGAACGTCCCTTGCCCGGACTGCCGCGCCCGCCGGGACGATTCCCCCCGCCGGGAGCCGCGCCGGGACCTTTACGGCCTCCCTCCGCGGAAGCGCGAATCTCAACCAAAACCGGGACAAGCGAAAATCCAAGCCCCCTGCGAATTTTATTTCTGAGATAGGAAACGTAGGCCTCGCCGACCGCCTGGGGGCGGGATGCAAAAAAGATAAAACCCACCGGGTTTACCGAACTCTGCACGGCGTACTTTATCCTGAAACGGGTATTGGGGCCGGAAGGCGGCGGATATTCCTCAAGCCAGCGCTCAAGCTCGGCGTTAAGCCTGCCTGTCTCGATCTGCGTATTGAGCTGGCGGTACATCGTGACGGCCGTGTCGAGAAGCCTGTCTGTTCCCGCTCCGTCCTTCGCGCTTACCGCCACAATGGGGGCGTATTCCATCTTGCCGAAGAGAAAACGGATTCGGTCCGAGATCGCCTCAAAGCTGTTTTTTACCCTGGGCACAAGATCCCACTTGTTGAGCACCATGATGATGCCCCTGCCTTTGTCGTGGGCCAGGGCCGCGATTTTCTTGTCCTGATCGGTAAGCCCTTCCTGCGCGTCTATCATAAGCAGCACAATATCGGCCTCGCCTATGGTTTTAATCGCCCTGTTTACCGAATAATATTCGATGTTTTCGCTTACCCTGCTTTTTCTGCGAATTCCCGCGGTATCGAGAATCACGAAGTCCCTTGATTTCCAGGAGAAGGAACCTTCAACCACGTCGCGGGTAGTGCCGGGTATTTCGCTTACAAGGGAAGCTTCGGAGGAGGTAAGCCGGTTTGAAAGGGTTGACTTCCCGGTATTCGGTTTTCCCAGAAGGGCGATGCGGATTTTTTCCTTCCCCTCCTCCTCCTCGATCCGTGAAAAATCGAGCCGGGAAATGATTTCGCCCTCCAGTTCGCCGATATTGTCCCCGTGTTCCGCCGAGACGGGAAAAATCTTTTCAAAGCCGCAGGCCAGGAGATTCCAGGCCTCCGCCCCGCGTCTGCCGCCTTCGGTCTTGTTCACCGCCACGACGAGTCTGTCCCGAAAGGGACGCAGTATTTTGATGAACTCCTCGTCCTCCGGGGTAAGCTCGCCGGCCTCGAGCAGGAGAATCACCAGATCCGCGCGTTTGACTGTCTCCAGGGTTTTTCCGGTTACAAGATCGTCAAGGCTTCCGCTTTCCGGCCGGACGCCGCGCTTCGGCGCGGCAGTATGTCCCGGCGCCCCGCGTTCCAGCCTGAAACCGCCGGTGTCGACAAGCCGCACCGGCCTGCCCGCGATAAAGCCGTCCGTCTCCACCGGGTCGCGGGTCACCCCCGGCGTGGGATCCGTAATTGCCCGGCGCCTGCGGAGCAGCCGGTTGAACAGGGTGGACTTCCCCACATTGGGGCGTCCCACGAGGGCCACGACCGGGAGATTGCGGTATTGCATACCCCGGTATTCCATACCGCGGTATTCCCCGGGGGAGAAGCCCGGGCCTTCGGCGTCCGGCGTCCCGGTTTCGCGGTTAAACTCCATAACGCCCGCCGGGGAAATTCTTCGCCATCCATTCCTCAATGACTGAACGGACTCCGTCTACGGAACGGCCCTCCAGGGCTTTCTCCGCCAGGGCCTTGCAGCCGGCAAAACTGACGCCCCTGATGATCTGCTTGACAACGGGAATGGAAGAGGCGGCCATGCTGAATTCATCAAGCCCGAGCCCCACAAGCAGCGCGGTGACGGCGGGGTCCCCGGCAAGCTCGCCGCACATGGCGGCCTTGATGCCCTTTTCATGCGCCGCGTTTATGGTCCGTTCAAGGAAACGGAGAACCGCCGGGTGGCAGGGCTGCCCCAGATAATTCACCTTTTCGTTTCCCCTGTCCGCGGCAAGGGTATACTGGATAAGATCGTTGGTGCCAAGGGAAAAGAAATCCGATTTTTCGGCGAGAATGTCCGCGGTCATCGCGGCCGAAGGAATCTCGATCATGGTGCCCACCTCAATGTCTTCGGCAAAGGGGTAGGACTTCTTCCGGCATTCTTCGCGGGCATCGTCAAAAAGGGCACGGGCGCGTTCCAGCTCTTCAATGCCGGAGATCATGGGGAACATTATTCTCACGTTGCCGTCGATGCTGGCGCGCAGTATGGCCCGGAGCTGGGCCTTGAAAAGTTCAGGGTTGGCCAGGGAAAAACGGATCGCGCGCCAGCCCAGCAGAGGGTTCTTTTCATCCAGGGCCTGGAGATCGGGAAGTATCTTGTCGCCGCCCACGTCCACGGTTCTGATGGTTACCGGAAGTTTCCCCATGGTTTTAAGCACATGGCGGTAGGCGCGGAGCTGCGTTTCCTCCTCGGCGGATTTGCCCGGAGCAAGAAAGAGAAATTCCGAACGGTAGAGGCCGATGCCTTCGGCGCCGTAGCGGGACACCTGTTCAGCCTCTTCGGGGAATTCGATATTCGCCTTGACTGCTATCCGGTGACCGTCCAGGGTTTCGGCGGGAAGCTCCCGAAGGCCAAGCAGCCTGTCGGCCCGCTTCCTGAACTGCTTCTCCTCGCCTTCATGCCGGACAAGGACTCCCCTGTCGGGATTTGTCACCACGGTGCCGGAGCTTCCGTTCAGCACGATCTTTTCGCCGTTTTTGATCTCCCGGGAAAGAACGGAAAGGCCGAGTACCGCGGGGATATTGAATGCCCGCGCCAGAATCGCCGTATGCGAAGTACGGCTTCCCGCGTCCATGGCAAGTCCCTTGACGCGGGCCTTGTTCATCACCAGCGCGTCGGAAGGAAGCAGATCGTGAACGACGAGGATCACGTCTTCCTTGAGATCGGCCAGGGAAAAACGGGTAACCGAGAGGAGTTTGTTGATAAGCCGGCGGGACACGTCGGAGATGTCCGCCGCGCGTTCCCGGAACAGCGGATCCGGTGAAGCCCCAAGTTTTTGCGTAAGCTCATGGGACAGATCCCAGACGATCCACTCGATGTTCTGGAGCTTGTTTTTCAGCCTGTTTTTCAGCTGATCGTGAAATTCGGTATCTTCCAGCATAAGGAGGTGGGCTTCAAAAATATCCGCCTGCTCCCTGCTCATCTCCCGGGAAGCCTGTTCATGCAGGGCCCGCACTTCTTTCACCGCTTCCGCGACGGCCTTCTCAAAGCGTTCCCATTCGGAATCCGCCTGGGCCTTCCTGATGGCATAACGGGGAATCTCCGGAAAATCATCTTCCAGATAAAGAAAAGCCCGGCCTATGGCGATACCGGCCGAAGCCGGAATGCCCGTATATGTTTTCATTTGCTCAAAGGATAATGCAAAACAGGTGAAATTGTCTATATTTTTTGGTATAATGGCTGAAATGAGCGAAACCAACGAATCCGGCGGCCGTCCTCCGGGCCCGCCGAATTGCCTGAAATGCGCCTACTTCAAGGTTACCTGGAACCCGGACTTTCCCCGTTCCTGCGAAATCTTCGGCATCAAATGCCGTAACCTGCCTTCCCGGGAAGTGTTTCTCGCCGCCGGCGGCCACTGCCCGTCCTTCCGCCTGAAAAAAGGACTGAAATGAAGAAGCCTGATCCGCGGAGGCGGACGGATCGATCCCCGAAAAAGACCGGCCCGGTTCCTTTCATCTGCCTTGTCCAGCCGCCCTTTGTGCAGCTCAACTGCCCGTACCCCGGCCTTTACTATCTCCGGTCTTTTCTGGAGCGGCGCGGCTTTCCGGTTGTCGTGCGGGATCATTCCATAGCCCTCTTTGAGCGAATCTTTTGCCGGGAAGGACTAAAACGAATCTTCGAGGACGCCGGGAGGGCAATGGACGGAAAGCCGCCGGGCCGGCAGGGCGAAGGCCGCCGTTTTGACAGGGGCCTCCGTCCCGTTATCGAAAGTTTCCTGTCCGAGAAAGACCGCTGGCTTTCTTCGATAGACAGGCTGGTCAACTTCCTCCGCGGCCGGGATCGCGAATGGGGACACCTGCTCTGCCTGGCGAACGGAGTCGTCCCCGGCGGCCCCCGCTTTGACGCCTGCCTCGCCGCCCTGGGCGGCGCGGAAGCGGAGGTCTCTCCGGATTTGGCGCCGCTCCTCGCGGGCAAGCTTCTGGCCGATCTCGCCGATTTCATCACGGCCGCCCTTGACCCCGGTTTCTCGCTGATCCGCTATGTTCCCTCGGCCGCCGGCGCGGGCTTTCGGGATTTTTCCCCGGTACGGGCGGGACTTGACGGGTACGTTATGAACGCCTTCTACCGCCCCTTTCTTGAGGAAGAGTGGAAAACGCTGAACCGTGAACGGGCGGCCGGTACGGAGGGCCTGCTCCTCGGCGCCGGCATCCCCTTTCCCGGATGTCTGGCCGGCGCGCTGGCCTGCGCGGCTTCGGCAAAAAAATTTTTCGGCGATGCCGCGATCACCGTCGGAGGCGGCGGCTATGTCAACACGGAACTCAGGTTTACCGGAGAGGAAAGGATCTTTGATTACTTCGATTACCTTGCCTTTGACCGGGGCTACGGCGCGCTTGCCGCGATACTGGAACGGGAGGCCGCGCCGGCGGAGGGCAGGGGGCTTTATAAAACCATGTACCGTTCGCCGTCCGGCGGCATTGTCCGCGGAGCGGGCATAGCCGCCCCGGAGGAGGAACGCGAAGCCCCGTCCCGAACGCGCGGCGAAGAACGTTATGCGCAAACAGACGCCGGCGCGGTAAAGTCGGTTTTTCCGGATTATTCCGGCGTTGACTTTTCCCGCTACATTTGTCCCGTTGACGATCTCAACCCCATGCACCGGCTCTGGTCGGACGGGCGCTGGATCAAGGCTTACCTCGCCCACGGCTGTTACTGGCACAACTGCGCCTTCTGCGACGTAAGCCTTGATTATATCCGTTCCTTTGAGCCGGTCGATCCCGGCGCCCTGTTCCGCCACCTTCTTGACCAGGCGGAAAAAACCGGCGTCCGGGGGATACACTTTGTCGACGAGGCCTGTCCGCCCGCTTCCCTCGTCAAATTCGCCCTGCTCAACCGCGGGGCGGGACTGCCCCTGGTTTTCTGGGGGAACATTCGTTTCGAAAAAGATTTTACGCCCGACACGGCGGCCGTTCTCGCGGCCGGCGGTCTTGTCGGCGTTTCCGCGGGGATAGAAGTCGCCTCCGAAGCGGGTTTCAGGCGTACCGGAAAGGGCATAAACCTCCGCGATGTAACGCGGGCCTGCGCCGCTTTCAAGGAAGCGGGAATCCTCACCCACGCGTATCTTATTTACGGTTACTGGGATGAAGACGATCAGGAGATCGTTGATTCCGCCGAAACCCTGCGCCAGCTTTTCGCCGCGGGGCTTCTGGACTCCGCCTTCTGGCACAAGTTTGTCCTCACCAGACATTCCCGAATCTACGCGGAGAAACGGCGCGGCCTGCATCCGGCGCTGGAAATTGCCGGCGATACCGGCCCCGGCGGCCGCGTCTTTGCGCTTAACGATCTTTCCTTCGCGGGCGAGGAAGCTTTCGACAGGTTCACCCTGCCCCTGGATCAACTCCTTTCCCGGTGGATGGCCGGCGATACTTCGCGGCCCGTCGAGGGGGCCTTTCCTTTCAGGGTTCCGGAGCCCGCGGTCAGCCCCGGCCTGGTATCGGGCCTGCTGGATGAGTACGCCCGCGACCGTGACCGTGAAAGGCGGTCTGTTCCCGGCGCGGCGGACGTGCTTTTTCTCGGGTCCGCGTCCCCAAGGCGGGCCGGGGGCGGGGCCGCGCGCCTCCTCTGGCGCTGGCGGCTCGCGGAATACGGCCTGCGGCTGGACAGGCCCGGCGCGGCGGAACAGGCGGCTTCGCTGCTCGAGGCCGCTTCAGGGGGCATGGCGGCGGCCGTTTTTTACCAAAAGCTGGAAGCCCTTCTCGGCGGCGAAACCGCGAAGAAGGCGTGGAATACCCTGAGGAAAGGGGGGCTGGCAACGGTGCGGACGGCTGAAAGGGACTGACCCGTTCCCCGCGGTCTCCGTCCCTGCCTGTCACCTCACTTCGATTTGAGTCTCCGCGCTCCGCCCGCGGCTGTCCTCCACAAGGATGCGGTGACGCCCCCGGCGCAGGGGCAGCACGTACACCCCTGCCAGGTTAAGGCTGCCCCGCGGAACATCGTCGACATACACAAGGGCGTCCGCGTCGAAGCCCGCCGCCTCGATCCGCAGGGCCTGGGCATCCGGGGGAAGGGCGGGGTCAAGGTAAAACACGGAGCCGGGAACGGGGATGCGGATGCGGGCGCCGCCGGGGTTTTCTCCGGCCGGCGGGATCGTTCCCCTGCGAAAGCGTTCCCGCAGCCAGGCCTGGTACTCCGGGGGATAGACCGGTTCGCCCTCCGCGCGGCGGTGCCATGAGCAAAGGCCGGGCAAGCGATCCGGCAGCAGCCGTTCATGGATGACGCCGACGCAGAAGGGGCCCGCCTCCATTCCCGAAAGGGCGCATATTTCAATGTCCCGGGCCTTGCCGGGAAATTCCCCCGCCGGAAACAGCCCGCCCCCTGGAGGCGCGGTTCCCGGAGGCGCGGGGCCTTCCCCGGAGGAGGCCGCGGACGCCGTCCGGGCATGTTCCGCGGGCTGTCCTGTCCCGGCCTTCTTTTCAAGCGCGCCAAGCAGATCCGCCGCGAGCCGTGCGGGAACGGAGCTGCCGGTTCTTCCCACAACGGTTTCCCCGGAAAAATTTCCCATCCACACGCCCGCGGTAAAGCGTTTTGTAGCGCCTAATGCCCAGATATGCTGAAACTGATTCGCCGTTCCGGTTTTAAACATGGCCGGGAACGAAGTGGCAAGGGCCGGCGCGGGGCCAAAGCCGGCAAAACGGCTTGCCCGGTCGGACAGAATGTCGGCGATGACGGCGGCGCTGTAGGGCGACATAACCTGCGTCCCTTCGCCTTCCCGCCCGGCTTCCCCGTTTTCAAGCCAGCGCAGAACGGCGGACCTGCCTCCCCGGGGAAAAACCGAAAAAGCCCTGACCAGTTCCTCAAGGCTCACTTCGGCGTTGCCCAGGGCAAGGCCCGTGCCGGCGCTCCCCGGGGAACGGGCGATGGAGTCGAACCCCAGGCTGACCAGGTACTCCTCAAAGGAACGCACCCCCAGCCGCTCAAGAAGGTACACGGCGGGGATATTGAGGGAGGAGGCAAGGGCGGCGCGGAAACGGACGGGGCCGTTAAAGCGGCGGTTAAAGTTCGCCGGGCTGTAGGCTTCGCTGCCGCCGAATACGGTGGGAATATCCGGAATCACGTCGTTAGGCGAAAAACCTTTTTCCAGGGCCAGACTGTAGAGGAAGGGCTTAAGGCAGGAACCGGGCTGGTTCACAACCCGTACCCCGTCGATCTTGCCGCCGTTTTCCTCATCGAACCAGGAAGCGGAGCCAAGGTACACCAGTACCGCGCCGCTACCGTTGTCAATGGCCAAAACAGCCCCGTTGCTTACCCGGTTGTTTTCAAGCAGCGCCAGTTCCGCGGCAAGCCGTTTTTCGGCGTAGAGCTGCATTTCCAGATCCAGCGTGGTACGCAGGGCCCCGCGCGGAGAGCCGGCGTCCGCGGCTTTGTCCGCGGACAAAGCGCCGCCGGAACCGGCGCGGTACATGGCCGCGACACGCCCGGTAAAATGGGGCGCGTAGAAGGGGGCTTTTGCCGCAGGCGACTCCGCGGGCGAAGCGCCGGCGGCCGCTTCGCGGAGCGAAGTTTCATCCGGCTCAAGGCCGCAGCGGCGGGAAAGCGCCACGGCGGCGGAAAGCGCCGCTTCCGGGTTCAGGGCAGGGTCGTAAAGGCCGGGTCTGCGTGGAATTACCGCGAGCAGGACGGCGCGGCTGTCGTCAAGTTCGGAGATGTTTCTGCCGAAGCGCGCCCTGGTCATGGCGGCGATTCCTTCGATGTTACTGCCGAAGGGAATGCCGTTAAACCAAAGCTCCAGAATCCGTTTTTTTGAAAGCCGCGCCTCAAGCCGCAGGGCGTCAAGGGCTTCGCCGATTTTTCCCTTCAAGCCCGGCCCGCGGGGCCTTACCAGCCGGGCAAGCTGCATGGTGATGGTGGAAGCCCCGGAGACAACGCGCCCGGCCCGGAGGTTTCGCAGGGCGGCGGCAATAACGGCGGCGGGGTCAACGCCGGGGTGAAAATAAAAGCGGGAATCCTCGGCGCGGAGAAATACCCGCCGCGCCCCGGCGGGTATGTCCTCCAGAGACGCCCATTCCCGTTTAACGCCGTCATCCGCGGGGAAAACCCGGAGAACGTTTCCGTTCCGGTCGTGCAGCGCGAGGCCGCGGGAACGGGACCGGTAGGCCTCAAGTTCGGGATAAGGCAGAAAGCGAAAAAGCGCCCACAGAAGGGCGGCAATGCCGAAGGGAACCGCAAATTTCAATTGACGGCAGCTCATCATTACAGTATACTAGAATGGTACTTAAAATTCGGGAAAAAGGAAATACCATGAGCGC
Organism: Treponema sp.; assembly: GCA_031276615.1. Lineage (GTDB taxonomy): Bacteria > Spirochaetota > Spirochaetia > Treponematales > Breznakiellaceae > JAISAK01. The sequence goes on from JAISND010000114.1 coordinate 10,922, forward strand.
CATACTTGATATTGAGACCAAGAAAAAACGGATTGAGGCCAACTGGCGCCTTGAAGAACTTGACGAGGTTCCCTTTGTTATAGAAGTGGGAAA
>JAISND010000131.1 GCA_031276615.1 Treponema sp.
ACTGGTTTGGCGGACCTGGCCGGTTTGGCAGGCTCGACAGATTCGGCGGATTTGGCCGGTTCGGCAGTATCCGGATTTGCGGCTAACGGCGCCTGCTCCCCGCCTTCCTGTCCGGAAACGGCGGCCGTTTCTTTCGCCGGCGGGATGAAACCGGGATCATCGACGGGATCGGGGTCTTCTCCGGGGAAAGGCTGCGCCGCCTTTTCTTCAAGGGCAGACACGGGCAAACGGAGGACGGCCAGTTCATCCCAGATTATCCGAACCACCGCGTCTTCGCCGTTTCCGGCGGCAGGGGAAGCGTCCGCGGGGGCGTCCCCCGGAACGGAATACCTGTCGCCGAATTCCGGCTCTCCGGAAGATTCCCGGTCAAAGGCGTCCCGGCCGGAGGCATCCTCTTTGGGGGGCATGCCGCTTTCCGCGGAAACGCCGGCATTTTTCGCGTTCGGGGCGCTTCCGGTTTTTCCGTCGCCACCTTTTGCCGGCGCCCCCAGCCTGACGCGGGCTTCGCCGCCCGGGGGAACCGTCAGATCTATGCTTCCGTGTTCCGGCTGAAAACCCGAACCGGATTCAAAACATATCTTCGCGTCAAGCCGTTTCGCGTTCAGATAAAAATCGACAAGGACGGCGACATGATAATCGGGGGATGCGTAAACGGGGAGCGTGATCTCTTCCGCGGCGCCCTCCGGCACGCTCAGACGAAGAACGGTTTTTCCGTCTTTCAGAAAAAGCTCCGCAATGGCCGCGTTTTCTTCGGGCGAAGACTTCGAACCAAAAGAAACGTCCAGGACGGGGCCTTCGGAAACCGGCGTGAAACGTACAAGGAACCGGCCGCCGCCTTCTTCCCCGCCTTCGCGGTAAAAAGAGACCGGCGGCATCAGGTATACCCTGTCCGTACCGGTGGAAAGGCCGTAACTGTTGTCACAGGGCAGCCATTTGGGACTTTCCCCGCCCACGGGTATCAGCGCCCGTTCCGTCGATACGGTTTTTTTTGAATCCTGCAGGCTGCCCCTGAACTGGTACCAGTGAATCAGATTCGGGTTGTCTTCGGTAAAACTGCCGCCGTACTTTTCGGAGAAAAAACTTGCGGCCGAAGCCTTTGCGGAAACCGGAAGGGAAATTACGCGGGAAATGCCCGCTATGTTCTCGCGTATTTGATAGGGAAACACTTCCGCCCTTACCGCGTGGAAGCCCGTTTGTTCCGGCGTTTTCCAGAGCATGGTACCGGCGCCGTCCGCAAGCCTTCCTCCGCCTATCCGTTTCCTGCCGTTATACCAAACAATATAGGGATCGAGGGTCTTGTCGTATTCCGCCCTGGCTTCCAGCATAACCACCGTTCCCGGCGGAATGAGCCGGGACATGTTAAGGCTGCCGGGAAGGTACATCCTGACATCGCTTAACGCAAAGCCGGAGTCTCCCAGATAGTAGAAAAATTTTTCAATCTGATAGAGCGTTTCCTCTTCACCGTAAGCCGGCCCCTTTCCAAGAACCCGGAAGATCATCGTATAAAGCCCTGTTTTCAAATTCTCCGGCAGGGGGAAAAAGGGCAAATTCCTGTCAAGGCTTTCAACCCGAATCAGGGTTTCCGCATATTCAGGATTCCCGTGAAGCGCGGTTTTGCCGGCGTCCGTTCCTTTCACCGTTTCCGTACCGGCCGCATTGTCCATGTTGTCTATGTTGCCCGCATTGTCTGCATAACCTGCACTGCCCGCTTCGGCGTTTGTCCCGCTTTTCATTTTTTCCGGGGATTCTTCACCGGCCGCCGTTCTTTCGTCCGCGGCACCGGCCTTTCCGTTTTCGGCGGACCTCAGGGCATAGCGAATTTTCCCGCCGCTGACTTCCCCCCTGACGTTTTGCAGATAGATCACCAGACCCGTGACATCGGGATCCTCGGCAACGGAGGTGGCGAAGTACGGACGTATTTTATCGTCATCTCTGACAAGGGAACACTCATCCAGGGAAACATCGTTTACCAGAACGTTCACGCGGTATGTTCCGGAGGAGGGCAGTACCGTATCCAGTTCCCCGCAGGTACTGAAAAGGAGGAGTAAAAACAGAGTTACCGATACCCGTCTGAAAATACGCATACATACACCCATTATAACTATACCATAGAGAAACGGAAAAAATCTAGATAAATTTAAGGTTATTTGTATAATTTTCTGCAGGAAACCGGGCCCGCGCCTGTCCGGCGGCGTCTTTTCTGTCCCCGCGCCCGTTTCGCGGCGGGCTTTTTTCTGGTAGAATCAGGCCATGAGAGCTGTTCGGGCAATTATTCACATGGACAATTTTTTGGGGAATCTCCGCGCCGTGCGGGACAGGGTTGGCGCGAATCGCCGGATCTGCGTGCCGGTCAAGGCCGACGCCTACGGTCACGGCGCCCTGCGGATCGCCGAAGCCGCCCTTGGGGCCGGGGCGTCCTGCTTGGCCGTGGCGGTGGTGAGCGAAGGCGCGGAACTTCGCAGGGGCGGCGTCGGCGCGCCGATTCTGCTTCTTTCCCAGGCCATGCCCGGGGAAATCCCCGAGATTCTCCGGTACCGGCTTACCCCCCTGGTTTCCGACCGGGACTTCGCGGAGGCCCTGAACCGGGCCGCCGCCGCCGCCGGGACGCGCCTCCCCGTTCATCTGAAAATCGATACCGGCATGGGCCGCATGGGATGTTTCCCCGAAGAAGCGCCGGCCCTTGCCCGTTTTTTAAGCGGCTGCGCCGCCCTTGATTACGCGGGAACCGCAACCCATCTTTCGGTTTCGGACTCGGCGGATCCGGACGACGCGGCCTATACCCGGAATCAGCTTGAACGCTTCCGGAAAGCGGTCGAGGGCATCAGGGCGGCGGGCCTTG
>JAISND010000170.1 GCA_031276615.1 Treponema sp.
AGGATCTGCCGGGGATAGTCCTGGCCAAGGTGGAAGCCTTTAACCCCATGGCCAGCGTAAAGGACAGGATCGGCGCGGCCATGCTGGACGCCGCGGAACGGGACGGCAAACTCAAACCCGGCGGGATTGTGATAGAGCCCACATCGGGAAACACCGGCATAGGGCTGGCCTTTGCCTGCGCCGCCAGGGGCTACAAGCTCATCCTCACCATGCCGGAAACCATGTCGGTGGAGCGCCGCAAGCTGGCCCAGATGCTCGGCGCGGACGTGGTGCTGACCTCCGGCAAGGACGGCATGAAGGGGGCGGTGCGCAAGGCGGAAGAACTGGTAGGCCAGATCCCCGGCAGTTTCATGCCCCTGCAGTTCGATAACCCCGCCAACCCCGAAGCGCACCGCCGGACCACCGCCGAGGAAATCTGGGCCGACACCGCCGGAAAGGTTGACATCTTCATCGCCGGAGTGGGCACAGGCGGCACCATCACCGGCGTTGGGGAGGTGCTGAAGGAACGCAAGGGCGATGTGAAAATCGTCGCCGTGGAGCCCGACGCCTCGCCGGTGCTGTCGGGCGGTTTTGCCGGCCCCCACCGCATCCAGGGCATCGGGGCGGGCTTTGTTCCCAGGGTGCTGAACCGTTCCATCATCGACCGGATCGTGCGGGTTACCAACGAGGACGCCATTATTACCGCCCGCAAAGTCGCCCGCGTGGAAGGGATCCTCACGGGCATTTCCGCCGGGGCCGCTGTGTGGGCCGCCCTGCAAATCGCGGCGGAACCGGAAAACACCGGAAAGCATATCGTGGTCATTCTCCCCGATTCGGGGGAGCGGTACCTATCAACACAGCTTTCGGACCTGGAGGAATAAATTGAAGCGCGTCATTTTTCTTTCCCTTGCCGTTGTTACCGCTGCCGCGATCATCTTTGGCATCACCGCCTGTGCATCGCGGAAGGATTCCGGACTGGCCGATCCGCCTCTTATCACCTCGGCGACGTATCAGCATACCCTGTACAACGGCAGGGGGCAGGCTATTGACGCCCGGGCGGCGAAAGAGGACGCCCCGCTGGCGGTTACCTATTATACATCGGAAGCGGATTATGACGCGGACATCAACGGCTTTACCGAAGCCCCCACCGAGGTCGGCCTTTACTACGCGCGGATCCGGCGGCCCGCAGGCGGCGGCTACAGGGAGGGAAGGGACATCAAGGTTGAGTACCGTATCCAGAAAGCCTTACCGCCTCCGGAAGAAAAGCGGTAAAACAAAGGAGGATGCCATGACAAAAATCGCTGCAATCGCCGGTTCCGATGCGTCAGGGGGCGCGGGACTGGCAGCGGACCTCAAGACCTTTGAGGAATATGGCCTGTACGGTATGGCGGCGGTTACCCTCGTCGCCGTTATGGACCCTGACAATAATTGGTCCCACGCGGTATTTCCTCTGGGTGAAGATGTTCTCCGCGCCCAGCTTGAAACCATCTTCAAAGGGATTGGACCTGCCGCGGCCAAATCGGGTATGCTGGGAACGGATTACGCCGTTGAACTCACCAGGGAATACATCAGCGCGTACAAAATAAAAAATTATGTGCTTGATCCGGTGATGGTCTGCAAAGGCGCGGGGGAAGCGTTGAACCTCGAATTGAACGCCGCCCTGGCAGCGAAATTGCTTCCGCTGGCGGAAATCGTTACCCCGAATCTTTTTGAAGCGGAACAGCTTTCCGGCATGAAGAACATCACCGCAATTGAGGGTATGAAAGAGGCGGCAAAAATTATCTTTGATAAAGGCGTCCGCCATGTGTTTATCAAAGGCGGCGCGAAATTGCCGGGACAGGACAGGGCGCTGGATCTGTTTTATGACGGAAAAGATTTTGAAATCATCGAAGCGGAAAAAATCAGCACAAGCTGGAATCATGGCGCGGGCTGTACTGTATCGGCGGCAATTGCGGCGGGGCTTGCCCGCGGGCTTTCCGCTCCGGAAGCGGTCAGGCTGGCAAAACAATTTATCACCCTGAGCTTTCAGGGGAGTTTCCCCCTTAATCAATGGGTAGGCCCCGGCAATCCCTCCGGCTGGCGCCGCGCTTTTGCGTAGAGTGCAACTTCAAAACTATGAACGTACTGGATTTAATCGGGAATACCCCGCTGGTGGAACTTAAAAAAACCTCTTCCGGACTGAACGGCGTGTCGATCTGGGCCAAGGCGGAATTCCGCAACCTTTCAGGATCGGTGAAAGACCGGGCGGCTAAAGCCATGCTCATGGAGGGCATCGAAAAGGGCCTCTTGCGGCCGGGAAAGACCATCATCGACGCATCAAGCGGCAATACGGGCATCGCCTACGCGGTGTTGGGCGCAGTGTTAGGCTATCCGGTGAGGATTTACCTCCCCGCCAATGCCAGCCGGGAGCGGAAAACCATCCTGGCCTGCTGCGGCGCCAACGTGGTGGAGACCAGCCCCCTGGAAAGTTCCGACGGCGCCTACCTGGCCGCCAAGGCCGATGCCGAAGCCCACCCGGACAAATATTTCTGGCCCAACCAGTACAATAACGACGCGAACTGGAAAGCCCACTACAACAGTACCGGTGTGGAAATTTGGGAGCAGACCGCAGGCAAAATAACCCACTTCATCACCGGCATGGGTACGTCGGGAACATTTACGGGAACCGCGCGGCGGCTCAAGGAGTACAACCCTAAGATTCAGGCCGTGGCGGTGCAGCCGGATTCTCCCTTTCACGGTATTGAGGGAACCAAGCACATGGCCAGCACCATAAAGCCCGGCTTTTACGACGAAACCCTTCCCGACCGCTTCGCGGAGATCAACACCGAAGCGGCCTACGCCCGGACGATCCGCCTTGCCCGGGAAGAAGGGCTGTTTGTGGGTATCAGTTCCGGCGCGAATGTACAAGCAGCTCTTGACCTGGGCCGCAGCCTGCCCCCCGGCTCCCTCGTGGTGACGGTGTTATGCGACAGCGGGTTCCGCTATCTTTCCGATGAATTCTGGGGGGTGAAGAATGATTAAGCTTTCCGCCCCATGGCACAACGCAATCCGCAGCGAAGGGGAAAAGGCCTACCCCAATGAATGCTGCGGCATTCTGTTAGGCGCAATTTCTGATGACGACCGCCGGGTGGTGGAAGACATCATTCCCATTGACAACGCCCGGGAAGCGGAGGAACAGTACCACCGTTTCAGGATAGAGCCGGAAGATTTTTTGCGGGCGGAAAAAGAAGCGGCGGCCCGGGGCCGGGACGTGCTGGGCTTCTACCATTCCCACCCCGATCATCCGGCGCGGCCTTCCGGGTACGACCGGGATAACGCCGTTCCCTTTTATTCGTACGTCATTGTATCGGTTGAAAAAGCTCTGGCCGAGGCATTGACAAGCTGGCGGCTTTCGGA
>JAISND010000244.1 GCA_031276615.1 Treponema sp.
ATTGCCGACGAGCCCACAGGCGATCTGGACGCGGAAACCACGGCGGAGATCATGGGGCTGTTCAGCCGCATTGCCCGGGAAGGGACGGCGGTGCTTATCGTTACCCATGAGCTTGATACGCTGGACTACGGCAATAAAACCTGCCTGATGGACGCGGGGAAGCTCCTGCCCCATACCGCCTGAAGGGCCTTTCATGGAACCCTGCGGGGACGCGGCTTTTAACGGCATCGTCGGGCGGTATTACGGAAGGATTCTCAAATTCTGCTGTTACGCGCTGGGCGGCAACCTGAGCCTTGCAGAGGATTGTACGCAGGATATTTTTCTCATCCTCTACGAGAACATGCCCCGGCTCAAAGACTACGACAGGATCGGCGGCTGGCTGTACAAGACCGCGGGCAACATCTCCAAACGCTACGCCGCTTCCCTGCGAAAGGAACGTCAAAGATTCGCCGCCTTTTCCGGAAGCGCCGGGGACGGCGGGGACGCGTGGGACAACAGTATCACCGCCAAAAGCATACAGACCGAGGAGGAGCGGCTTGCCGAGGAAAAGGCCATAGACCGCGCCGCCGCCGTGATTGGGAAGAGCCTCAAGCCCGGGGACGAACGGCTTCTGGAACTTGCCTTCCGGCAAAAAAAGCCGCTCAAAGAAACGGCCTCCCTGCTTGACATAAGCCTCAGCGCCGCGAAGTCGCGGGCCAGCAGGCTGCGGCAAAAGATAGGCGCCCTTGCCAGGGAACTGCTGACGGAATAATACCCTGAAACATGCCGACAGGGGCAATTAAAAGGGCTGTCTTTTCAGACAGCCCCTGGCAGTTTGGTTTATGACCCGCAGCCGGCAACGCGAAGCTGCCGGGCAGGCCGGAACGGGGGATTAATAATCCATGCCGCCCATACCGCCCATGCCGCCGCCGGGCATCGGCGCGGGATCTTTCTTCTCGGGGATGTCCGTGACGGCGCATTCGGTGGTAAGGAGGAGGCTCGCGATGGAGGCCGCGTGCTGCAGGGCCGAGCGGGTAACCTTGGCGGGATCGATGATCCCGGCTTTTACCATGTCTACCCACTGCATTTTCGCGGCGTCAAAGCCAATGCCCTTCTTTTCGGTTTTGGCCCGCTCGGCAATCACCGCGCCGTCAAGGCCGGCGTTCTCGGCGATCTGGCGGATCGGTTCCTCCAGGGCGCGTTTTACAATCTTGTAGCCCACCTTTTCGTCGTCGGTAAGGCCGGAGATGTCCTGTTTGTCCAGGGCGATGGCGGCCTGAATAAGGGCCAGCTCCCCGCCGGGGACTATGCCTTCGGCAATGGCGGCCCGGGTGGCGGAAAGGGCGTCTTCGACCCGGTGCTTCTTCTCTTTCAGCTCCACCTCGGTGGCGGCGCCTACGTTGATAACCGCGACCCCGCCGGCAAGTTTGGCCAGCCGTTCCTGGAGTTTCTCCCGGTCATAGTCCGAGGTGGTTTCCTCAATCTGGGCCTTGATCTGGGCGATCCTGTCCTGGATTGCCTTGGGTTTGCCGGCGCCGTTGATGATGGTGGTGTTGTCCTTGTCGATTTTGACGGTTTTGGCCTTGCCAAGCTGGGAAATCTCGGTGTTTTCCAGTTTGAGGCCGAGTTCCTCGGAGATAACCTCGCCGCCGGTAAGGATGGCGATATCTTCCAGCATGGCCTTGCGCCGGTCGCCAAAGCCGGGCGCCTTGACCGCGCAGGCGCGGAGGGTGCCGCGGAGGCTGTTTACCACCAGGGTGGAAAGGGCCTCGCCGTCGACATCTTCCGCGATGATGAGGAAGGGTTTGCCGCTCTGGGCAACCTTTTCAAGGAGGGGAAGCATATCCTTCATCGAAGAAATTTTCTTGTCGTGGATGAGGATATAGACGTCTTCGTATACGCTGGTCATGGTGTCCCGGTCGGTAACGAAGTAGGCGGAAATATAGCCCCGGTCGAACTGCATGCCTTCGACGAATTCGATGGTAGTGTCCATGGTTTTGGATTCTTCAACCGTGATAACCCCGTCCTTGCCGACCTTTTCCATGGCGTCCGCGATGGTGTTGCCGATTTCGGTGTCGTTGTTGGCGGAAACCGAAGCTACGTGGGAAATCTCTTCCTTGTCCTTGATTTCCTTGGAATTCTTCCTGATCTCTTCCACCGCTACTTCCACGGCCTTGTCGATGCCCCGTTTCAGTTCGATGGGGGTCATGCCGGCGGCCACCGACTTCAGGCCCTCTTTGACCAGGGAGTAGGCCAGAACAGTGGCGGTTGTGGTACCGTCTCCGGCTACGTCGTTGGTCTTGGTGGCCACTTCTTTAAGGAGCTGGGCGCCCATATTCTCGTACGGGTCGGCGAGCTCCACCTCTTTCGCGACGGAAACCCCGTCTTTTGTTACCGTAGGGGCGCCGAATTTCTTGTCCAGAAGGACATTCCGGCCTTTGGGGCCAAGGGTCACCTTGACGGCCTTGGAGATCTGCTCAACCCCGGACAGAAGTTTACGCCGGGCCTCTTCGTTGAACAATAACTGTTTTGCCATAATTCCTTTTCTCCTCCGGACTTCAATGTCCGTTATTACCGGAATTCGTAAAAACAGGA
>JAISND010000255.1 GCA_031276615.1 Treponema sp.
TAAGGGCGTTGTCGTGGAGCATGGCGCAGCTCGCAAGCATGCCCAGATCCTCTTCACCCATATCAAAATACCTGCCCATAGCCGAGCAAAGTACGGCGATCCGCTTGCCGTGGTTGGTACTCGCGCCCAGCAGATCCTTCTCCACATAATCAAGCGCCGCGGAAAAAGCCCTGATTAGCTGATCCATGCGAATTTTCATCTGAATACGATACCCGCCTACAATTCCAGGCTTCTGCTGTCCGCCTTTTCAACCGCGTAGCCGGCAAATTCGGAAACCTTCATGGCGGGAAGCTGGCGGCCGTCCCGCAGGCGGACGGCTACCGTCCCGCTGCCTGCCTCGCGCTCGCCGACGACCAGCATGTAGGGAATCCTGCGGTTCTGGCAGTCGCGTATTTTGGCATTAAGCCGCCTGTCGTCAAGCTCCGCGGAAACCCGGAGGTCCCGGGCTTTAAGCCCGGCGGCGACTTCCTTTGCGTATTCGTTGAAGTTTTCGGCAACGGGAATGACGGCAGCCTGTTCCGGGGCAATCCAGACGGGAAAGGCGCCGCCGAAATGCTCGATGAGCACGCCGAAAAACCTCTCCAGCGATCCCAGCAGGGCGCGGTGAACCATGTAGGGCCGTTTGTGCCGGCCGTCGGCGTCCACAAAGGTCATATCAAAACGTTCAGGTTCGTTAAAATCGAACTGTATGGTGGTCATCTGCCATTCACGGCCAAGGGCGTCCTTGATCTTGAGGTCTATCTTGGGGCCGTAAAAAGCGCCGCCGCCCTCATCTATTTCGTAGGCAAGCCCCTCGGCGTCAACCGCCTTGCGCAGGCTTTCCAGGGCGGCGTCCCAGCGGGCCTGTTCACCCACGGACTCCGCGGGCTTGGTGGCAAGGTATGCCTTGATGTCCTTAAACCCAAAAACCTTCCAGAGATTCAGGCTGAAGCGCAGCACTTCGCGGATCTCCCCCTCCATCTGTTCGGGGGTACAGAAAATGTGGGCGTCGTCCTGGGTAAAGCCCCGTACCCGCAGCAGGCCGTGGAGCACGCCGCTGCGCTCGTAGCGGTACACCGTACCCAGCTCCGCCCAGCGCAGGGGCAGGTCACGGTAGCTCCGTCCGCTGTTCTTGTAGATCATGATGTGGAAGGGACAGTTCATGGGTTTGATGATGTAATCCTGCTTGTCGATCTCCATTGGCGAATACATGTTTGATTTATAAAAGCCCAGATGCCCCGAAGTTTCCCAGAGCCAGCTTTTGCCGATGTGGGGCGTGTAGAGAATCTCGTAACCGCTGCGGTAGTGTTCCTGGCGCCAGAAATTTTCGACGGCAACCCGCATGCGGCCCCCGTTCGGGTGCCAGTAGATAAGCCCCGCGCCGGCTTCCTCGTGTATCGAATAGAGGTCCATCTCTTTACCCACCCGGCGGTGATCCCGCTTTTCCACCTCGTCAAGGAAGGCGAGATATGCCTTGAGGTCTTTCGGGGTTTCCCAGGCTGTGCCGTAGATTCGGGTAAGCATGGGGCGGGTTTCGTCGCCCCGCCAATAGGCCCCGGCGATGTTCTGCAGCCTGAAAGCCGCGGAATTAATTTCCCTGGTGTTCTGTACGTGCGGCCCCCGGCAAAGATCCGCCCAGAGAACATTGCCCCCGGCATCGCGGTTTTCGTAGACGGTAATTTCCACGGGCGAACCGTCCGGTCCCTTTTCGGGCAGATCGTTAACAAGCTCCGTCTTGAATTCTTCCCCGGCAAAACGCGCCAGCGCCTCTTCGCGGCTTGCCGTTACCTTTACAAAGTCCTGTCGCGAATCGATGATTTTTTTCATCTCCGCCTCGATTTTGGGAAGATCCTCCGCGGTTATGGGGGCCTTTCCGTCCGCGGCGGCGGGGAACTGAAAGTCGTAGTAGAAGCCGTTTTCGATTGAGGGGCCAATGGCAACTTTGGTTCCGGGGAAAAGGCGGGTCACCGCCTGGGCCATGACGTGACTCACCGAATGGCGAAGGATGTTCAACTTTTCTGATTTTTGGTCCTCAACGGACATTTTGGTACCTCCGGCCGCGGCCTGTTTGGACAGACCGCCCGTTCAAAAAGGATCGTGGATTTTGGGGCTGCGAGTCAACAGGGGATCACAGGGCCAGCGCATATAAACGTGATACAACAACGGGCGGGAAAAAACAGGGTACGGGTTTCTCCTGGGGGCCTGCCGGAGGCCAAAAACACCCCGCACGCAGGGCGTTTTTACCTCCGGCACCCCGCCCTGCCGATATTCCACCCTGTTTTTCCCCGCCCGCGGTACTTTCCCCCGTCACATGCGCTCATCCTGCTTCCGGACAAAGGCCTGTTTCCGGCTTCTACCTGTTCACCACGTTTACCGGACTGCCTTTGACAAAAGCGGCGAGGTTTTCTACCGCGATGTCCATGAGACGCTTGCGGCTTTCTTTGGGCGCCCAGGATATGTGGGGCGTGATGATGCAGTTTTTCGCCTTCAGCAGCGGGTTGTCCCCCTGTATCGGCTCCGAGGAAACCACGTCAAGACCCGCGGCGTAGACCTTGCCGGAATTGAGGGCATCCGCTAGATCCTGCTCCACCACCAGGGGGCCCCGTGAATTGTTCAGGATGATGACGCCATCCTTCATCTTTGCGATGTTGGCCTTGTTGATAATGCCCTGGGTTTCCGGAAAGAGGGGACAGTGCAGGGCGATGACATCGGACCGGGCGAAAAGTTCGTCAAGGCCGGCATATTCCGCGATGGCCCTGCCCGCCTCATTGGGATACGCGTCATGGGCGATAACCTTCATGTTCAGGGCTTTCGCTATTCTCCCCGTGGTCTGCCCAATCCGGCCGAAGCCGATGATCCCCAGGGTCTTTTCGGCCAGTTCAATCAGGGGATAATCCCAGAAACACCAGTCGGCGTTTTTTTCCCAGCGGCCTTCTTTTACGGCCCTGTCATGGTGGCCGATGTGGTGGCATATCTCCAGCAGCAGGGCAATGGCGAACTGGCCCACCGCGTCGGTTCCGTAGGTGGGGATATTGCAGACAGGTATGCCCCGCGCTTTGGCGGCGGCAACGTCCACGATATTGTAGCCGGTGGCAAGAACGCCTATGTATTTTATCGAAGGACAGGCCTTGATCACTTCCGCCGGGATGGGGGTTTTATTGGTGATCACCGCTTCCGCGCCGCCGATGCGGCTTATGGCCTCTTTGGGATCGGTAAGGGAAGTACGGTCATAGACCGTCAGTTCCCCCAGTTTTTCCAAACCTTCCCAGCTCAGATCGCCGGGATTTTCCGTGTAGCCGTCAAGAATGACAATTTTCATGTATTGCTCCCTATTTCAAAGTTTTGCAGAATTTTTCCAGCCGTTCCACCGCGATCTTGATATTTTCCAGGGAATTGGCGGAGGAGAAGCGGACAAAGCCTTCACCGTAACGGCCGAAGGCGGTACCGGCGGCGGCGGCAACTCCCGCCTCCTCGAGAAGCCGGTTGGCAAATTCTGCGGAAGAAAGGCCGAAGGACGAGATGTTGGGGAAGACATAAAAGGCCCCCTCGGGCAGCACGCAGTGGATGCCGTCGATATGATTCAGGGCGTCCACCATATAGTCCCGCCTTTCTTTGAAGGCCCGTACCATTTTGGCCGGCTCGTCCTGGGGGCCCTTCAAGGCTTCAATGGCCGCCCACTGGGTCATGGTGGCGGCGCAGGAATTGGAATTGACCATCAGCATGGTCATGTGTTCCGCCAGCTCCCGGTTCATCACGCCGTAACCCAGCCGCCAGCCGGTCATGGCGTAGGTTTTTGAAAAACCGTCCAGAATGATGGTCCAGTCCTTCATGCCCGGCAGCGTGGCGATGGAGAGGGGCTTTTCGCCGAATATAATCCGGTCGTATATCTCGTCCGACAGTATGTAGATTCCCCTGCCCCGGACCATATCGGCAATGGCGTAAATATCGTCTTTGGTAAACATGCCGCC
>JAISND010000014.1 GCA_031276615.1 Treponema sp.
CAAAGCGGAGCGGCGGCCCCAAAGAAAGGCCGCGGCGTAAAAATTGCCCTTTGCGCGGGAATCCTTATCCTCGCGGCCGCCGCCGCGGTTTTTACCGCCACCGGCGCGGGAAAACAGGCTCCCCCTCCAGAAGCGCCCGCCGAGGCCGCGCCCCGGCCCGCCGAAGGCGCGCCGCTCGCTGGCATCACCGCCCTGGCAGCAGGCCCCGGCGGGGAATACCTCGCGGGCGCGTACGCCTCCGGCCTTCTGCGGATATGGGACGTCCGCGCCGGAAAACAGCTCCAGGTATGGAAGGCGGGCGGAAACCTCCGCGCGGCGGCCTTCTCCCCGGACGCGGAGGAGATCGCCGCCGCGTCCGGCCGGAAAGTAACCGTATGGAACCGCCGCGCGCGCACGGAGCTTTTTACCCTGGAAGCCCCCGCCGCCGTGGTTTCCCTTGAATACGCGCCGGAGGGCCCGCTGTGCGGCCTCCTGGAAACCGGGGAGGTGGTTTTCTGGAACGCCGCGGACGGAAAGCCCGCAGGCAGCGGGGCCGCCGGCTTTTCCGGCCAGGCCGTCCTGGGCGGCGGCAGGGTTTTCCGCGCGGAAGGCGGCGCCGCGGTTCTGGCGGACGCCGGAACCGGACGGGAAATCCGCCGCTATGCCTTTGCCGGGGCTTCGGCCCTGGCCCTGCAGCCCGGCGGGGATACGGCCGCCGCTGCCGGAGGCGGAACCCTGAGCGTCTGGGACAGCGCGGGAACAGCCGCCTCCTTTCCGCAGGCCGCCGGGAACATCACCTGCCTCGCCCTCTCCGCCGGCGGAACGGAAGTGTTCTGCGGCGGGGAGGACGGCCTCATCGTCATGCTCCGCGCCGCCACGGGAGAGGAAACCGCCCGCTTTGCCGGTTTCGGCGAAAGCGAAGAGAACGCCGAATGGATATGCCTTACCGCCGCCGGGTACTACACGGGATCCAAAAAAGGCGCGGAGCTTTTTACGGTGACAGCCGGGGAGGAGACCTTTACTCTGGACAGGTTCCGCGAAGCCCTGCACCGCAGCGACCTGGTGGCAAAGGCCCTGCGCGGCGGAAAGGAGGAAGCCGCGCGGCCGGAAAGCGCGGGAAAGCCCGCCGCGAAGGATGGCGTTACCCTCGCCGCGCTGCTGAAGGAAGCGGACAGAATACCCCTGATTGAAATCACCGGCCCGGCAAGGCGTACAAGCGGTAAGGCCGCCGAAACCATACAGGTACGGATAACCGACCGGGGCCAGGGCGCGGGAAAGATCATGATCTACAACGGCGGCCTGTGCGCCGGCCTTCCCGGACTCGAAGAGGTGATGACCGCAAGGCGCGAAGTAAACGGCGCCACTGTGTACGACGCCTCCCTCACCATAGACTTAAAGCCGGGCGTAAACCCTATAGCCGTGACGGTCTTCGGCGGGCGGGAGCACGGCGCGCCCGAATCAAAAAAGGCGCGGGTGGAGATAACCACGGACTGGAAGCCGCCCGTACCTGCCGAAAGCCGTCCGGTACTGCACGTATTTACCGCGGCCATACAGAATTACGCCAGGGCGGGGGAAGACCTCAATAAACTCAGATACACCAGGGCCGACGCCGAAGCCCTGCGCACAGCCCTTGCGCAGCAGGGAACAACGGGAACGCGCTACGCGAAGGTGGAAACCTATACGCTCTATGACGCGGAAGTCACCAGGGAGGGCCTTTCCCGGAAGTTCGACGAAATAAAGCCCCTGGTACACGAAAGGGACAGCTTCGTGTTTTTCTTCTCCGGGCACGGGGATGTGGACGATTACAAGGACTTTTACTTTCTGCCCGCGGACGCGGAGGGCTGGAGCGCCGGGGCGGGAAAAAACATATTGAAGCAGGATCTCCTGGGGAATCTGTTAAAGATACCCGCGCGGAATATCTTCGTGATGCTGGACACCTGCCGCTCCGGCGCGCTGGAGGACACCACCAGCGCCATAGACCGCGCCTGGGGCGACCTGGCGCAGAAAGCCAACCTCGCCATCCTGATGGCGGCTGCCGGAAACCAGTACGCCATAGAATCGCCTGATGACGGCCAGGGGGTGCTGACGTGGACGGCGCTGAAAAGTCTTGAGGGCGGCGCGCGGACGAGCGGAGGGCGCTATGTGGGGGTAAGCGGACTCCTGTCCCATGTAAGGCGCGAAGCGCCGCGCAAGGCGGAAGAGGTGGTGGCAAAGGCCGTGCAGCGGGCGCTGCGCGGCGGGCAGGAGGCCCTGCCGGCGGAAGTGGCGACGCGGGGGGTGTTCGACGCGGCGGGCCTTGCCCAGGAGCCGGTGACACGGGAGCCGGAGAGGGACTTCGACCTTGCCGACCTAAAGTGGCGGCCCGCCAAAGTAACGGTAAGCGCCCTGAGCGCCGGGGAACTCACCGTGGAGGGCGAAGGCCCCGAACAGACCTTCGGCATGGCGGCTAAAAAACCCGTAACCCTGACCCTGCGGGAAGGCGAATATACCTTTACCATGCGCTACCGCGCCGCGCTGGAACCGGAAACACGGAAGGAAACCATAGAAAACGGAAAGGCCGGTACCATAGCCTTTACCGCCAGAGTACCCGGACCGGGAATCCTGAGCGTCCGCAGCCTTACGGCCGGAAGCCTGACCATAGAAGGGCTGCCGGGCGGAAGCGCGCCCGTAAGCGCCGGCGCTCCGCTGACAAAGCGGCTGCCCGGGGGAACCTACCGGGTAACGGTAACCTACGGAGACGGGCACACGGAAACCAGAAGCGCGGAGGTGCAGAACGAAAAAACCCTGACCCTGGCCTTTGACTACCGGCCCGCCCCGCCGGCGTCCACAGTTCAGCCGCAAAGCGCGGTGAAGGTCTACAGCATAGGCGAGCGCGGCCCCGCAGGGGGCTGGATATTCTACGACAAGGGCAGCTATACCAACGGCTGGCGCTACCTGGAAGCCGCGCCCCGGGATGCGGGCGAAAAAGCCGAGTGGGGATTGTGGACGAAGACTGTGGGCGGTACGCAGACGGCTGTGGGAAGCGGCAAAAAAAACACCCAAATAATTCTGCAGGCCCTGCGGCAGACGGGGGAAACGGGAACAGCGGCCCAGCTCTGCGATGCTTTTGAAGCGGGCGGATTTGCGGACTGGTTTTTGCCCAGCGTAGATGAGCTGGATTTGATGTATACAAACCTGAAAAAGAACGGGCTGGGAAATTTCAGTACAGACACGCCCTTTTGCTGGTACAGGTCTTCGTCGGAGTACGGTAATTATTTCGCGTGGAATCAGAGGTTCAGCGATGGCAACCAGGACTACATCAACAAGACTTTTACATTTTCGGTTCGGGCCGTTCGGGCTTTTTAACCCTTTAGCCCTTTACCCCTTTCTTCCGCCGCCGAAGGCGGCGGAATTTTTTTGCGGGCTAAAAACACGCCCCGCCGCGCTGAAATTTTTACCCGCGCGGGCGAAAAAACGCCGGTCATCCTGGCCGCGTATCATGGGTTTCCAGCCATGTTGCCGCCTGGATGCGGTGGACACGCCCAGGGCGTGCCAGAAAGCAAACAGCTTACCGTATCTATTACGGCCTGGAGTTGTCAGGGAATCCCACTTGACAACTTCGCCGGGGCCGGGCAACTATATCTAAATTCCTCATGGCCGGGCTTGCAGGGGTGCGGGGTCGCAGGGTTTCCCGGAAGGCTGTAATTTTACCGGGGCGCTTAGTATACTTAACACGGGGGTAATGAAGATGGAAATTAAATTCGACGAAAAGGCGTATCAGGAATATATCAAAAACCGGGAGTATCCCTCAAATACCCGTATCAGGCCGG
>JAISND010000020.1 GCA_031276615.1 Treponema sp.
ATTCGGCGCTGTTTTTTCGGATTTATCCCGTATTGCAGATTCTCTATCCCGTAGCCGGACCAGGCCTTTACCTCCGCGAATACAAGGGTTTCCCCGTCCAGAGCCACGATATCCACCTCGCCGCCGGGGGAACGGACATTCCGGGCAATTATCCGCATTCCCCTTTCTTCCAGAAAGCCGGCGGCTCTGGCCTCCCCGTCCCTGCCTCTGCCGGTATTGCTCCGGCATCGGGAAGGCGGGGGAATTTCCGGGCGGTTTTCAGGCTTTTGTTTGGGCAAGTTCCCTGGGATCCACTGCTTTCGCGATAAAAAGGCTTTTTTCCGTTAAAAGATCGGTTAAATCACCTTCATCCTGCCTGAAAACTTTGCCGAATTCGTCGATTAATACGCGAATTTTCGGCCGGAGCGGCGCTTCTCCGTGAACTTCGGTTACCCTGGCAAGGGCGCCGTTGTTGAGAAGCACTATGGAACCGATAGGGTAGATGCCCATGGTCTGAATGAAGGCCTTGAGAATATCCGGGTCAAAGCGCCGCGAATTGTCGGAAAGAAGGTTCTTCATGGCCTGGTAACCCATCATGGAATTCCGGTAGGATTTCTGGCTTACCATGGCCTCAAAGGCGTCCGCCACGGACACGATCCGGGCGCCGGTATCTATCGCGGTTCCGGCGACACGCCGGGGGTAACCTTCGCCGTCCCAGCGCTCGTGGTGCTGGAGGGCGATAAGGCCCACGTCCTCGGGGTAGAGCAGTTCCCTGGATACGATTTTGTGGGTATAAAGCGGGTGCATCCTCATGCGCTGGAGCTCCGCTTCCGAGAGGCCGCCCTTTTTTTCGACAATATCTTTGGGCAGCCGGAACATTCCCACATCGTGCAGCAGGGCGCCGGTGATGATGTGCATGATTTTATGGCTGGGAAGTTTAAGCTCCTGGCTGATAAGGGCCGAAAGAATGGCGGTATTTACCGAACTCTTCGCCATCTCATGGCCGCTTACCTCGCCGCCCAGTATGTAGCCGATAAAACTGTCCCGCTGATCCCTGACCGCCTGGAGCAGCCGGGAGCTGATGCCGTCAATGGAACGGGCTTCTACGGAAAGTCCGGAAGCGATACTGTTGAATACCCCGTCAAGCTGTTCGATAAGCTCAATATAAATGCGGTAGGCCCCGGTATTCTCCTGAACCTCCGCGAGGGAAAGCATATTGTGGCCGCCCTTCTTTTTCGCGCCCCGGCCCGCTTCTCCGCCGGGAGCGGCTCCGGCCGGCGCTTTACCGGAAGCGTTTTCCGCCGCGGCAGCGCGATCCTCCGCGTCCGTTTTGGCCGTGTCCGGCTTTTTGGAGGAATCGCCCGCGGCCATCAGGGCTTTACCATCGGTTTCCACAACGTCAATGCCCCAGGAATTGAGCCGGTCAATATCCTTTTGGCGTATGGGGACACCCGCGGGTACGAGAAGATTATTGCCTTCAATGTAAACCGGTTCTGAAAAAGAAAGACCTGTTTTCAGGGTATCAACCGCAATTTTCTTCATCTTTTCCTATCCTCTGCAAGCACAAGAGCCAATATTTTTGCCGCCGCCTCCCAACACCATGCCGGGATAATATCACCGGCACGTAGCCCCGCGTCCAGCAAAGCTGCCAGCGCAGGATCCTCCACAACCGCGACGCCGGCTTCCCCGGCAAGGGCGATAATGCGATCCGCTTCCCTGCCCCGGCCCGAGGCAAGCAGCCTTGGCGCGGGATCCTCTTCATTATAAACAATCGCGGAAGCTGTTTTTTGTTTCTCCATGTTACACCTCTTCATTTACGGAAGGCAATACATTTATCCTGCTATCAGCCATAAAATCGGAAGAATCTTCCAAATTCCTTATAGATATATGTTCGCCGGGTATCTGCAGAAGTTCCGACAATTCCCGCGAGAGTCTGCGGAGCGCTCCCCCTTCCGGGAAAGGCCTGAGCCTGCAATCAAGCCGGGCCGGGTTTCCCCGGTCCAGAATAAAGAGCCGGCGCCTGCCGGTTTTGCCGCCGGCGGAATCTTCCCGATCCGCGCGGGCGGCGGCCCTGTTTTCCGCCGGATCAAAGCGGACAATGTCCAGAGCCAGGCGTTCCGCGGCGGTTTTGGAAGCATGGGGGTAAAGCAGAATCCTCATGGAGACTTTGTACAGGGCGCCTTCGCCGCTGAAGCTGAAGGGAAGCACAATCCAGCGCCGGCCGTCTTTGCCGGGAATGGAATTTAACAGGGCGGGCAAAGGGGATTTTTCCAGCGCGTCCGAAACTTTCAGTTTGAGCCAGGCGGGACTGCCGCGGGAAGCGCCGTCACCGGGCGGGCCGCCCCGCTCATCCTGCCGGCCGTCCTGGTTACCGTCCCCGTCACCGCCCCGGCCGCCGCCCGCGTCGGGGTCCGCGCTTTCAGCCGGGTCAAGGGCGGCCGCGTATTCCGCAAGGGCCCGGGGGGAAAGCTCCACCCCCTTGTGTTCCGCCGCCAGCGCCGCCAGGGACAGGGCTTCGCGGAAATTTTGGGACCCGGGGGGCGGCGGAGACCCGTTTTCCGGGGCGGCCCTGCCGGATTTTGCGGCGGCCGGCCGCGGATCGGCCGGCCGCGGCTCAGCCTGTCCGGGGCCGGTTTCTCCGGCCCGCTCCGCCCGCAAAACCCGGCGGCGGATCTTCGCGGCAAGACCGCCGTCCAGGGGCAGGGAGAAAAATCGGGCAAAGGAAAAAATTGAAGCGGAAAGCCGGTCCTGGGGGATTCCAGCCCGCGCCGGGATTGGGGCGCCTGAACGGCCGGAAGCCGCGGGCCCGCCGCCGGCCTTTTGGGGCGGGGAATTTTTTGAAGGGTTAACTGAAGCTGCCGCCGGCCTTTCCGGAGGCCGGGACCCGGGAATCTTCACGGCGCATACCTTCAACAAGCAGTATTCCGGCAAAAACAGACAGGGTACGGCGGCCCGCGGAGTATAAAATTCACTCCCGTGAGCTGATTTCAAAACCGGTCATTCCGAAACCGCCTCCCGTGAATTTTTATACGGTTCCGCGCCGAAGCGGAAACTAACTTTGGGCCGCCGTATCCCCGGTTTTGGCCTGTTCATGGGAACTTTTCTTTATGATAAGCTCCTTGATCTTGGCGCTCTTTCCGATTTTTTCGCGGATGTAATACAGTTTGGCCCGCCGGACTTTGCCGGGGCGCACTACTTCGACCTTTACAATGCGGGGGGAATGAAAGGGGAACACCCGTTCCACCCCTACCCCGTAGGAATTTTTTCGCACGGTAAAGGTTTTTCCGATTCCGGAATTTTTCATCGCGATAACCAGGCCTTCGTAGATCTGTACCCGCTCGGTTTTACCTTCGACAATCTTGAAATGAACCTTGACGGTATCGCCCACCTTGAAGCGGCCGGGTTCGGATTTCATCTGGGCGGCCTCGATAGCCTTGATCTCATTCATCTTCTTCTCCTGTAGAATCATCCGGGGCCCCGTGTCTGCCGGCCGCCAGATCGTTTATTACGCGCTCGGTTTCTTCATCGAAAAGTCCCGCTTTCCTGCCCCGGCGGATAAGATCCGGCCTCAGGGAAAGGGTTTTCTCAACCCGCCTTTCAAGACGCCACCGGCGTATGTTTTCGTGGTGTCCGGAAAGCAACACTTCCGGAACTTTTATTGTATCATACATTTCCGGGCGTGTATACTGGGGATACTCCAGAAGCCCGCCGGAAAAACTCTCTTCCTCAAGGGATTCCGCGGCGATTACCCTGTCTACCAGGCGGTAGGTAGCGTCTATGACCACAAGGGCGGCCGTTTCTCCGGAGGACAGCACATAATCCCCGACCGAGATTTCATCGTCCACGTAGAGATCGATAATCCGCTGATCTATTCCCTCGTAGCGGCCGCAGAGCAGGATGAGTTCCTCCCCGGCGGCAAGTTCCCGCGCCAGGGACTGGCTGAAGGGACGCCCCGAGGGGGAAAGGTAAATAACCCGCGACCGCGAAAGGGCGCCGGTTTGAGAAAGGGCGCCGGTCTGATGACGCGCATAAACGGATTCGGAGTTCTTTTTCCGGGCGCCGGCGGCTTCCAGCGCGCGGCCCAGGGGTTCGCCCAGCATAAGCATGCCGGGGCCGCCGCCGTAGGGGGCGTCGTCGCAGGTTTTGTGTCTGTCAAGGGCGTAATCCCGGATGTTTATCGCCCTGTACCGGATGATTCCCCGGCTTATCGCCTTTGCCATGATGGAGCTGGCGAAAAAAGCGCCGGTGATTTCAGGAAAGAGGGTCAAAACAGTGTAGATCATTCCAGAATCCAGCGATTTACCAGCGCCACGCGGCCCTTTTCGGGATCAATTTCAGGGAAAAATTCCCGCCTGAAGGGAACCAGCCTTGTTTCACCGCCGGAAAGCGTGATTTCGGCCAGATCCCCGCCGCCGCCTTCCACAATGCCGGTGATGCGGCCGAGAACCGCGCCCTCCCCCGGCGCGTCGCCGGCAATTACGGCCAGCCCCCTGAGGTCTTCAACGTAGAACTCACCGGGGCCGAGGGGGCTGGCGTGTTCCCGGTCTGCAAGCAGCTCCGCTCCCCGCAGGGTTTTCGCGTCCTCGGGGCTGTCTATTCCGGCGAATTTTATCAGCAGGGCAGACGGAAGCGGAGCGCTTTCTTCGATTTTTCGTTCCTCTTCCCTGCCTTCCCGGCGGATCGTCAGGGAGCGGAGTTTCAGGAGGTGATCGACTTCGCCCGAAAGGGGACGGACTTTAACGAAGCCTTTAAGTCCGAAGGGAGCGCCCACAAGACCGATTACAAACCTTTCCGTCATGATTACCGAAAACAGGGAAAAACCGGGACGCGAACCGGACGGGCAGCAGGCAGTCCCGGCAACCGGGTTTTTGCCCGGCGCAGCCTCGCACGCCTTTACGCGAAAAATCCACCGGCGCGGCAGGCCTTTATGCCTGAAATTCCCGCAGGCTCCTTTGGCGGAGTTTAGTCCAGAATTTCCAGTACCGTGTGCTTGCCGGTCTTGGCGGTGGCCGCCTGGAGGACGGTTCTGATGGCCTTGGCAATACGGCCGTGTTTGCCGATTACCTTGCCGATGTCATCGGGCGCCACCCGAAGTTCCAGAATGGTGGATTTTTCGCCTTCGACTACGCTGACCAGCACCTGCGAAGGGTCGTCCACCAGGGATTTAACGATATATTCAACCAAATCTTTTTCCATTTTCTGCCTTTTTCAACAAAACGCGGTTTTTCACGCAAACTGCCCGCGGAACAGAATGTCTATTGAAACGGTTTCAAAATGCAAAATTTTGAAACCGCAGCCTTAAAAAAGCGGTTTTGCCGGACTTTTAGTCCGCGGGCTTTAGCCTGAAAAACCGCAAGAGCCTTCAGGCTCAATCTTTAAAAAAATGCTTGACAGCCATAAATTCCCGTGATACTATGTGATCTAAACTTAGGTGA
>JAISND010000050.1 GCA_031276615.1 Treponema sp.
AGGCCCCAAACGCGCCGCGGCCATTATGAAGGCCTACGAAACCCTCGACGCCGTTGCCGCGGCGGATCCCGCCGAGCTTGCGGAAAAATGCGGAACAGGCAAAGCGGCGGCAAAGGCGGCGCGCGCCGCGGCGAAACTTGCCCTTGAAAACCGCGAAGCCGGGAAGAAGCGTCTCTCCGCGGAGGCGGGCCGCGGAGGCGCGGGGAAGGGCAGGCTCCTGGCCGGCCTTGCCGCGGAGGAAGAGCCGGAATACGGCGGCTAAGGGGCCGGGCGCGTTTTCTGCCGTATAACAGGGTTGTTCAGAAACTTCAGTTTCCGTCGAACCAAGGTTCGCCAACAACCGCTTGAAACAGCAAAATCCGGTGAGCGCGGCATGAAACAACAGGCGGCGCCTTTCAGGGATCAAATCCTGTCTCAAGAGGGATGCGTACGAGGTTGACGTAATGGGCGGGGTAGCGCGACTGAAAGGCGTTAAAAGAAGTTTCCGCGGCGCTTTCAAAAACAGCGATCCTGAAGCTGCCGTATTCGTTGAAATAGGGAACAAGAACCGCGACATGGAAGTATTGGCGCAGGCGGGGGGCGCCCCGGGGATTATCCGGGGTGGAGGCAGGCCCCGTTTCATTGTTCACGGCGGCCAGGTAAATTTTGCCGGGTTCGTCAACGGCCAGGGTGTAGAGCAGCGGCTTTAGCCCCTCGATGCCGTAACCGGCGTTCTCAAGGAAGCCGGGGTAATTGCGTATCGAAACGGCGTTTTTGCTTCGGACAAGAAGCTGCGAAAAAGGTTCCGCCCTGACCTCGATTTCCTCCAGGCCGGCATAGGCGGGCGAACGGAGCGTAAGGGCCGCGCGGGAAGCGAGGTTTCTGTTCCAGTCAAGGCCGAAGAAGGGGTCCCTCTTCGCTTCCCAGGGATCGGTGAATGAGGATCCCCGTTTGCCGAAGGGCGCCTTCAGGGGGCCGATGGAAAGCCGTTCCCCGGTAAAGGGACGGAGGATTCCGTCTACGAACCATTTGACAAAACCCGAACAGTTAAGCCCCGGTACGGAAGCCCCGGCCGTCCCCCGCGGCGGCCCGGCCGGGGGCCGCGGAGTTTCCTGCGGCGCAAGGGTATTGATATACACATAGACGCCGTTCTCGTCAATCGCACCGTCGTCGGCGAAATTCAAATCCGGCAGGAATTGCCGAATCCTTGAAATCAGCAGCCGTTCGTCCCGGTAACCGGCGGGATCGATGTCAAAATACCTGCGGGGAAATTTATCGCCGGCAAGTTCAAGGACATCTTCTACCGGCATGGTATAGAGCCTTTCAAAGGAAACCGGAAGCGGAAGGGAACGGACCATGCAGGCGTCATAAAGGACAACGTCCATCTGGCACTTGTCATTATAAAGCGGCCGAAACTGAACATAGGCATAGGGATCGCTGCGGAGAAACACGCGGATACGGGTGGCCGCGCCGGTGTCCCTGCGGCGGGTGAGTATCCACGAACCCTGTGCCCAGCCGGGGAAGCTGCCCGAAGAAAGGGCGGCCGCGTTTGCCGCGCCGGCGGCCCCGCCTGTCAGTTCCCGCGCAAGGATAACCATAAACTCGTCCCTGCCCGCCTCGGCGCGCAGTTCAACCCTGCCGCCGCCCGGGAGCCGGTGAATGACGGGGCGCTTCGTCAGTGCCCTCTCCGGAATTTCGTTCAGCCAGGCGTCCCTGACGGATATTCTGAGGGAAGAATCGTCGGCTATTTTCCGGGTCGGCACATCGGAAGCGGAAAGGGGAAAAAGGGCGCAGGCCGATAAACAGACGGCGAAAAACAGCAATCTCATGGAACACTCATCCGCTTCTATTATCGGCATGGTTTAGGGGGGAATCAACGGACTGTCCGGCAAACCGGCCGGCCTGCGGATCCCGCGATTTTCCGCCGGGAATCACTGGCTGAGCATTTCTTCCCTGTCCGCCAGGGTCAATTCCAGGACGCTGCTCCTGCCGCCGCGAAGAATCTCCACCCGCACTTTTTCGCCGGGCTTGTTATCCTCCAGGGCGGAATAGAGATCCGCCAGGGTATTGGTTTTCATGCCGTCAACCGAGGTAATGATGTCCCCGCCGAGGTAAATTACGCTGCGGCCGTACTGTACCGGCTCGCTGCCCTGCCTGATGCCCGCTTTTTCGGCAAAGCCGTTCCGCCTGGTACGGGAAACAAGGAGTCCCGAACTGACCGGAAATTTCGCGTAACGCACAAGGCTGGGAAAAAGCTGCACCACCGTGGCGTCGATCCAGCCCCGCCTGACTTTTCCGTACTGAATGAGTTCCGCCACCACCCGTTTCGCCGTATTCACCGGCACCGCGAAGCCTATACCCACAGACCCCCCGGAGGGTGAATAGATCATGGTGTTAATCCCAATCATCCTGCCCAGGGTGTCGAGCAGGGGCCCCCCCGAATTGCCGGGGTTAATCGAAGCGTCGGTCTGGATCATGTCACGTATAACATGCTGACGGGATGTTTGTATGGGACGACCGAGGCCGGAGACAATGCCCACCGTAAGGGTCCGCTCCAGGGCAAAGGGGTTTCCTATGGCAAGTACCTTCTGGCCCACCTTAAGGCTGTCGGAGCTGCCGAAAGGTATGGTCCGCAGTTCGGCGCCCCTGGGGGGATCGAATTTCAGCACGGCGATATCGTTCTCGGGGTCCGTTCCCACCACGGTTCCTTCATACTGGCTGCCATCCGCAAGGTTGATGAAAACCTTCGTGGCGTTGTCGATGACATGGTTATTGGTCAGCACGTAGCCGCGGGTGTCTATGATCGAGCCTGACCCGGAACCGCCTTCCTGGGGCACAGGCTCCAGAAACCAGTTAATCGCTATCGTTTCGGTGGTGATGTTTACTACCGCCGAGTTAAGCTGTTCATAGATGGAAATATTTTCCCGTTCGTCTTCGGTGTAGGGAACAAGATCCGCGGTGTTAAGCTGCATGGGAAGGGTATATTCACTTTGCTTCAGGTTGAGCGCCGCGGCCGGCTCTCCCTCCGCGGGGATCGTCAGGTTTTTGCCGGATTCCGGAGCGTGGGCGGTTTCGGCGCCGTCCTTTTCCGCCTTTTTGGAACCAAAGCCCGGAAACCCGATGCCCAGGATGAACAGGAACACAATAAGGCCGCTCAGGAAACAAAAAAACAAAAGCTGTCCCCGGCTGTAAAGTCTCATTCTTACCCCCTGATTTGCTTGTTCGACAACCCTATTGGACTTGTTCGACACCCCTATTATAGCACAAAAGCGCTGTTTGAAAAAGCTTCGCGCTAAAACAAAATTCCGACCGCCGCGCCCCCAAAGCCCCCGACCGCCGCGTTACGGAGCCACACGCCGCCCGAGAGGGTAAAAACCAGGTTTGAAGGGGGCGGGTAGAATTTAAATTCCGCGCCGCCGAGGAATCTGACCCTGTCGGCAAAGGACATGCCGCCGCGTTCCCCCGGGCTGGTAAAATCAAAATCGGGACGCAGTGAAATGCCCGCGATGAACCAGGGGCCCTGAAAGAGGGCGCCCGCGGAGAGGAGCAGCCGGGGAACGGGATCGTCCATGCCCGCCCAGCGCATGCCGGGGCTGAAAAGGAGGGAAACAAAACCGAAACGCAGGGAGAGGGGCAGGTACAGTCCGCCGCCCCTGCCCGTCCCCAGGGGGGCCTCTCCGCCCTCCCCTGCCCAGGAATATGAAACCGCCGCCGCCATGCCCAGCGGAAGGGAAGGCGTGCCGGGAAGAAAAACGTATTTTGCCGAACCGGTGAATCCCCAGCCCGCGCCGCCGTCAAAGCGCGTGTTCGAGTTGAGGGCCGCCGCTATTTCAAGCCGGTCAAGCGGGACAAAGCGAAAGCCCCCGTCAAAGGGCAGGCTGGAAAAGATCCGCTCCGGCCCGGCGCGCGTGAATTCTTCCGGGAGGGAAAATTTGCCGAAGAGGAGACCCGCCTCGATCTGGAAACTCCCCCGGGGAAGAACCGCCGGAACCGGGGCAAAGAGCAGCCCCGGCACGCCGCCGGAAAGCGAAAGCGGGTAAATACTCGCGGAAAAATCTATTTCAGTTTGAAGTTCAAAAACCTGCCCTTCCGCCCCGAAAAGGTCCGTTCCCTCGATACGCGCCGTATAGATCCCTTCTTCCAAAACATCGCCGGAGCGATCCCGCCCGTTCCAGGCTGTCTGCTGCGAACGCGAAGTGAAGGGCCCCAGCGGAACCGTGTATACGGGCGCGCCCCCCGGATCCCGTATCGTCAGCCTGCCGCTTCCGGGGGCGGAAACCTCGAAACGAAATTCAACGCTTCCCAGGCTTCCCGCGTTATGGGGATTAAACCTGCGGCGGCTGACGGTTCCGCCGCTTAACCTGAAAGGCTCGGGCTTGAGGGTGATGCTCAACTCCGTGGTACGCCCCTCCCGGACAAAGACCGTGGCCGAAGCGTCCCCCCAGCCGAATGCCCTGACCTGCACCTGCCTCCATCCGACGGCGAGGGTCAGCACCGGCTCTTCGGTTTCCCTGCCGCCCGCGATAAAAACGGGCCGCAGGGGCAGCGTGTCCTCGGGGGGGCTTCCCTCCGCCCTGTTGACTTTTAGCAGCACCTGCCCCGTGGCCTCCTCCATTTCGATGGAAACCAGCAGGCGGCTTTTGTCGGAGACGACGACTTTAAATCTCCTGTCCCTGTAGCCCTCCTTGCTGAGCCTGACGCTGTATTCCCCCGGCCTGAGGGTGTCGGAGCTGAAGGGCGTCCGTCCCTGCTCCGCCCCGTTGATAAAAACCCTGACTCCGTTCGGCCTGGTACGGATGGACAGTCCCCTTCCGGCGGTTTCCTCGAAAGTGTCCCCGGTTATATCGCTGACGTTCTGCGCGGCAAGGGAAGGGGGGAAAAGGCACAGCAGCAGGCCAAGGCAGGAAAGAAAAAAACATCCTGAAATCCGGAAGATCATAGGGCAATATTAATATATGCAGACATGATGATCTACCGGGCGCCCGGAAGCGCGCCGGAAACCGGACAGTTTCGCGGCGGTACCATTTGAAGAAGCGAAAAATGAACTACCCCGCCGCAAGCCTTTGTCCGCAAAACCCGGTGTAGCGGACGAGAGTATTACACCCCGCTGCGAATAAGTCCGCGGATTTTAGCGGCCGTTTCCCTGAATTTTTTTTCATCCTGATCCTGCAGTTTTATCTGCGCAATCTCTTCAATTCCGTTTTTCCCCAGCCTGCACGGAACGCCTATACTCAGTCCGCGCTCGTTGAATTCCCCGTCCAAGATCGCCGAACAGGGCAGGGCTTTTTCGGAACCCTTAACCAGGGCCTGAATGACCGCGGCAAGGCCGACAGCGGAAGTCCAGCCGGGGCTTCGGCCGGACTGAAGTTTCTGGTAATCCGCAAACCAGTTGCCGATCAGTTCCTTCACCCGGACAATTTGTTCGGGACTCAAAACTTTCCGCGCGCCATCGACAAAGACCTGATCGAACAGGGGAATCTGTCCTTCGCCGTGTTCGCCGATGCAGAGCGCTTCGATCCGATCAAAGCCGAGGTTCAACACGCCCGAAATCGCCCATTTGAGGCGCAGTGTATCATTGGAACAGAAGCCGATAAATTTGTTCCTGTCCCATTTCAGAAACGAATGGGCCATATAATTGCATACGTCTACCGGATTTGTCGCGGTGATAAATATTTTGCCATCGCAGTAATTTTTCAGTGAATCGCAGACGCCCCTCACAATTTCCACATTTCCCTTAAGGTAATCATTTCTTGAGGACACGCTTCTTTCGGGAAGAGCCGCGGCAAGCAGCAGGATATCACAGCCGGCAAGATCGGCGTATCCGGCCCCGGCAACTCTGACATTCGATTCGGCGCTTAAAGCCTGATTCATATCCAGAACATGGCTTTTCAGGAGGTTTTCATTGATATCCACCAGTCTGATTTCCGAAACCAGCCCTTTAACGCCGGCAAGAAACGCGGCCGTGGAACCAAGCTGACCGCTTCCGCCGATTACTCCAAGTTTCATTTCAGCCTCCTTTGGGGAATTTTCCGGACGTTAGGCGTAACAATCTGTCAGGGAGTTTGGGTCCGCAGGCCCCGCCTGGCGAATTCTTCCTCCAGCAGTTTCATCTCCGGGGCGATGCGCAGCAGGGCGGGAGAACCGGCCGCGCCGGCGCCCGCGGAATCCGCCGCGCCTTCCGCGCCTGACGGCTCGATGCCCGCCGCGCGCTGCGCGGAGGCCACGTCCTTGAGGCCGTTGCCGGTTACCACCGAAACCACCACCGCGCCGGCGGGGATGAGATTCTGTTCGGCGGCCTTTTTCAGCCCCGCCGTGCCGGTAACGCCCGCGGGTTCGCCGAAAACCCCGGCGTTCTTTCCGAGGAGCCGCATGGCCGCGAGAATCTCGTCGTCGCTGACATTGACGGTGATGCCGCCTGATTCGCGGATGGCCGCAAGGGCCTTCGCGCCGTTCCGGGGAACGCCCACGGCGATGCTGTCGGCGAGGGTGTTTTCCTCCATCCGCTCAATGGGCCTGCCGGTTTCAACGGCCCGGTTCACGGGGCAGCAGCCCGAGGCCTGAACGCTGACAAGCCGGGGCAGCCTGTCGATAAAGCCCGTGGCGTAGAGGTCCTTGAATCCCTTCCACAGGCCGGCAATGGTACAGCCGTCGCCCACGGAAATTGCCACATAGTCGGGGGCGGCAAAGCCCCCCGCAGAAACTGCCGCGCCGCGCCCCCCGCCCCCCGCGCGCAGGAGGCCGCCGAGCTGTTCGGCGATCTCAAAGGATACGGTTTTCTTCCCCTCCGAAAGGTAGGGGTTGATCGCGGCGTTGCGGTTGTACCAGCCGTATTTTTCAATGGCTTCCGCGGAAAGTTTGAAGGTGTCCTCGTAATTTCCCCTGACGCTGATAACGACCGCGCCGAAGATGAGGAGCTGGGTAAGTTTTCCCTGGGGCGCGCGTCCGGGCACAAAGATGAAAGACTTCAGCCCCATGGCCGCGGCCCCGCCCGCGAGGGAAGAGGCCGCGTTTCCCGTGGAAGAACAGGCCACCGTGTCCCTGCCCGCCCTGGCGGCCCTGACTACGGCAATCGCCGAAGCCCTGTCCTTGAGGCTTGAAGTGGGATTGATGCCGTCGTCCTTGACGTACAGGTTCGGGATGCCCAGCGCTTCGCCGAGTTTTTCCGTCCGGTACAGCGGCGACCATCCCACGCGCAGGGGGCCGAGTTTTGAATCTTCCTCGACGGGGAGAAACTCAAGATAGCGCCAAATGGAGAACTCCCCGCGGGCGGCGATTTTTTCCGCGTTTACCCGCGATTTGATGTAATCGTAATCGTATACTATCTCAAGAACGCCGCCGCACTTTTTGCAGGTATACGTATCATTGCCCGCCTCATGCTCGGCGCCGCACGCGACGCAGACCGCGGCCCTGACGTTCCTCATTTCAGAAGCCCCGTCTTCGCGTTGAACTCGTTGATAAGGGCGTCGATTTCATCCGCCTGTTTCTGCACGGCCCCGAAAGTTTTTTCCTGGCAGTACCACTGGTCGTTGAGTTCCCCGGCGCCGCGGCCCTGCTGTTCCACCCAAGTGTAATACTTGAGGTTATGCACCCGCCTGCGTTCGGCGTAGCCAAGCTCAAGCATGTTGTCGGTTCCCTCGCCCTTGAGGCTGGCGGCAAAATCCGCCGCGGCCCTGAGCGCCGTGTAAGGCCCCTCTTCTTCCCGCAGTTCAAGAAGCCGGGAACGGTACATGTCGACCGAATCGGTCAGGACCGTGGCAACCACGTCCTTCGCGGTCAAGTCATAATATTTGGCGAACTTGACACAGCAAAGCATGTTGGCAATGCCGGAAATTCCCATGAGGGCAAGGGAATCGACCTGCTCTCTGCCCAGGCCCGCTTCCCCGATCAGGTATTCCTTTCCGGCGTCTTCGTTAAAGAGGCGGAGCAGGGCCATGCAGTCGGCATCGTCAACGGCGATTGCCATGTCGGTGTTCTTTACGTTATGCACCCAGGGAATGTGTTTGTCGCCGATGCCTTCGATGCGGTGGGCGCCGAAGCCGTTGCCGAGAATGGTAGGGCACTGGAGGGCCTCGCCCACGGCTATCCTGCTGCCGGGGTACTTCTGCCTGAGATAGTCCCCGGAGGCAAGGGTTCCGGCCGAACCGGAGCAAAAGCAGACCCCGGCGAAATTACTGCCGGCGTCAGCGCCGCCCCGCGCCCTGACGGATTCAAAGGCCCCGGCAATGGCATCGCCGGTAACATTGTAATGCCAGAGGTAGTTCCCCATTTCCTCAAACTGGTTGAAGATCAGCAGATCCTTCCGGGCGGCCCTGAGTTCATGCACCTTGTCGAAAATTTCCTTTACGTTGGACTCCGTCCCCGGCGTGGCGATAATCTCGGCGGCAACGGTTTTCAGCCAGTCGAAACGCTCGCGGCTCATGCCCTGGGGAAGTATGGCCACGGCGTCCACGGCGAGGAGCTTTGAATTGAAGGCGCCGCCCCGGCAGTAGTTGCCGGTGGAAGGCCACACCGCCTTCTGGCTTACCGCGTCGAACTGGCCGGTCACCAGGCGAGGAACCAGGCAGCCGAAGGACGCGCCCACCTTGAGGCAGCCGGTGGGAAAAAACTTCCCCGCCAGGCAGATGATGCGGGCTTCCACGCCGGTAAGTTTGGGGGGAAGCTCGATAAAATTCGGCCCGCCGAAAAGGCCGCCGAATTCCTTCGGCTCGTTCTTCCAGGTAACGCGGAACAGGTTCGCCGGATCAATGTCCCAGAGGCCGGTTTTCCCGAGCCTTTCCTTTATCCGGTCCGGCGCCGTTTCCGGGTTCTTCATCTGGCCGAAGGTCGGAACGATGATCCCCCTTTCCCTCGCCTTCGCGATGTTTTTTTCCAATACCCGCCTGTCAACGCTTAAATCAATCATCGATTCGCTCCTTCCTTCGCAGTGGAATCATTCCCGGCCCACGCAGCGGCCCGGAGCCGCTCCCGTAAGCGCGTCCTTTTCAACAACCGCCTGTCCCGCGATAAAAACATAATCAAAACCCGCGGCAAGCGTTTCGGGTTTCGTATAAGCCGCGGGGGGAGAAATATTTTCAGGGCTGAACACCGTTATGTCCGCGTCACAGCCCGTTTTCAAAAAACCCTTGCGCCTGATGCCCATAGCCTCCGCGGGAAGCCCGGTCAGTTTATGGACGGCTTCCCCGGCGCTCAATACTCCGCGGCGGACCAGATCATAAAAAACCATGGACGTATTGGTTCTGGTGCGCGGATGGGGAAGGCCGCCTTCGGAATAAAGCGAATCGGAAATAATGCTCGCATAGGGAAGGCTGGCAATCCTGTCGATGTCCTCCTGACAGGCGATGTAATCCACCATCGTGACATTGCAGTTTTCTTCCACCAAAAGGTCGAAGGCGGCGTCAAAGGGATCGATGCCCCTGTCCGCGGCGATCCCGGCGATATTCTTTCCGGTCAGGGCGCTGTTTTTTTCGGACCCGACGCCGCTGACAAAGATCCTGTCCCAGCCGACGCCTGCCACGATGTTTTCAAAATCATCGCCCTCTTTGAGCAGCATGTCGCGGCACGCGGCGCGTTCCTTCGGATCCCGAAGCCGCCTTACCGTCTCGGCCGTTCCCCCTTCAAGAAAAGCGGGCGGCAGAACGCACATCATCTGGGTGCTTCCCGCTGTCCAGGGGTAGAAATCGCAGTCTATCTTCATGCCCCCGTTACGGTTCCTTTCGATGAGGGCGATGGTTTTCTCAAGAAGGCTTCCCCAGTTGCGCCGGCCTATGCACTTGAAGTGGCTTATGCGCAGGGGAACTCCGAGCAGCCGCGCCGTCTCAATCGCCTCCCCGACAGATCCGTAGAGAAGATCGCCCTCGCCCCGGACATGGCACACCAGGGGAAGGCCCGCGCCGCCCAGGGGCGCGAGGGCGGCGGCCAGACCCGCGGCGCTGTAATAAATATCCGGCAGGTAGGAGAGACCGGCCGATGCGCCTAGGGCCCCCGCGGACAGGGCGTCCTCAAGGTATCCCCGTATTTTTTTCAGCGTGTCCGAATCGGGGATTCCGGGGACGGCTTCCGCGCCGGGCCGGCCGTAGCCCGCCGCGGCGGCCCGCATGGCGCCGCTCCCCGCAAGCATGGCAAAGTTAAGCGGCAGGGGCCGGCTTTCAAGCAGGGCCCTGTATTCGGAAAAGGTTTCAAAACGGATTTCTTCGGGCAGGGAACCCGTTACCGGCGCGAGGAAGCGGAGCATTTCGTCCCGCCGCGCCGCGGGCAGGGGGGCGATGCTCATGCCGCAGTTGCCGTTTACGATGGTGGTGATCCCCTGGCGGAGTTCCGCCTCCCCAAAGCCCGGCCTGAAAACCGCCGCGTCGGCGTGGCGGTGTATGTCAAGAAAACCGGGAGCGGCAATCCTGCCCTGAAGATCGACAGTACGGACGGCGCTTCCTTCAAGACGGGGCGCGACGGCTTCGATCAGGCCGTCCCGGACGCCGATATCCCCGGGAAAGCCGGGCTTTCCCGAGCCGTCCATGACGAATGCGTTTTTCAGCAATAAATCAAACATTCTTCCGCCGCGAGAGGGCCGGAGTCTGCCGCGCTGAAGCGGCAGGCTCCCGGCCCCGCAGTGTTATACGTTTCAAAATCCGGATTTTGAAACAATCATAGGGTTGTTCAAAAACTTCAGTTTTTGAACAACAACCGCTAATATCCCATTCCTATCGCGACAGCCATCAATACCGCCTGGGTAAGAAAGAGCAGGATAAAAAGCGGCACAAACCATTTCCACCAGCTGGTTATCTTGACGCCCGCGATGCCGGCCATGACGACCGCGAAGGCGGTGGGCCAGAGTATGTTGGAAAGGCCGTCGCCGAACTGGAACGCAAGAACCGCGACCTGCCGGGAAATGCCAAGGATGTCCGAAAGGGGCGCCATAATGGGCATAACCGTCGAGGCCTGGCCGGAGCCGGAAGGAATAAGGAAGTTGAGCAGGGTCTGGAATACCAGCATGGCCTCGCCCGCCAGCCATTTGGGAAGGTAGGAAAGGGGCAGGGACATGCCGTACACCACGGTATCAATGATGTGGCCTTCCTGGAGAACCACGCGGATTCCCCGGGCAATTCCCACCATCAGACAGGCGACGGTGATCTCGCCGAGTCCGGAAGCGATCCTCTGGGCAAATTCATTCGGAGTCCAGCCCATGATGATCGCGATAACAATTGCCATGAGCAGAAAGACCGTCGCGATCTCGCCGAGGTACCAGCCCCAGGCCTTCACGCCTATCACAAAGAAGGCAAGGGTCGCAAAAAAGATCAGGAGCGAAAGTTTCTGCCGGAATCCGAATTCGTGCTTTGCCAGGGTTTCTTCATCCATCGAGAATTTGCTGAAGTCATCGTGGTACACAAGACTCTTTGAAGGGTCCGCCTGAATTTTGAACGCGTACTTGATGATATAGATACTGGCCACCACTATCTGCACCGCGTGGCAGATGATGCGGTACCATGCGCCGGAAAGGTAGGGCAGTTCCGCAATGCCCTGGGCAACGCCGACGGTAAAGGGATTCATCGCGGCCCCCGAATAGCCGATTCCGACGCCGACGGCGATAACCGCCATACCCACGATGGCGTCGTAGCCCATGGCAATGGCGATTCCCACAAAGATCGGAATAAAGGGCAGGGACTCCTCAAATACGCCGATGGTAGACGATGCCGCGCCCATAATAATAAGGAAGATGGGGATAAAGGCGGCGCGGGCCTTGCCTTTGAGGACTTTAAGCATTCCGGCAACCATGCCGTGGAAGGCGCCCGACGCGATGAGTATGCTGATTGAAGCAAAGGAAATAAAAATGAAGAACACAATGTCGGCGGCGTCGACCATGCCGTCATAAACGGCCTTCAATGCCCTGAAAAACCCGACCGGCGTATTTTCCACCGCATGGAAAGTACCGGGAACAACTACCGTCCGGCCCGCCGCGTTCGGGGCGCGGTCAAATTCCCCCGCGGGCAGAATCCAGGTCAGGATTGCCGCGGCCATGATAATCGCGACAAGCAGTACAAAAACATGGGGAATCGC
>JAISND010000138.1 GCA_031276615.1 Treponema sp.
AGCCCAGTGCCTTTTCCCTGATCTGCCCGGTCTCGCGGTCAAAGTAAAACACCACGCCGCCGCGCTGCCGGCTCACCTCGAAGTAGCGGTTGTGGCTTTCCAGCACCACGCCGGGGTACACCGTGCCCCGGACGCGCACCTCCGATTCGTGGTGCTCTTCGAATTTTTCGCGCAGGGTAAAGACCTTCAGGTTGAGCTGTTCAAGAAGCTTCAGCAGTTTGACTTTATAGGCGCGGGCGGCGTTGAGGGCGGCGGGGTTACTGGCTGATTGTTTTAATTTTGCCTCTGTCTGCCTGAGGCCGGCTTTAATTTTCTCAATGTCCCTTTCGCTTACCTCAATCTGATCCTTTATCAGATAATCCTGGCCGAAGGATATTTCGGTCCGGCCGTCCTTCTCGCTGCCGATGCCGGCGGCGTCTATGCCGCGGCGGGCTTTGCACACCCCGCCGGCGAACCTGCCGGTTTCGCCCGAGATAAGCAGCCTGCCGTTGGTTTTGATGTTGCAGCGGACACAGCCCGCCTTGACCCTGATGTCCCCCACGGCAAGAAGGGTCGCGCCGTTTACAAAGGAAGTCTCGATGACAGCGCGGGCGCGGACTATCCCCCTGCCGCCGCCGCGTATGCCGCCCGCTATGACCACCCTGCCGCCGGAGGAAACCAGGGCCTGCTCCGCGCTGCCGCCGACGAGGACATCAAGGCCGCCCATCACCGAATAGCCGGGGTCGATTTTCCCCGTTATGCGCAGCTCTCCCGAAAAACTGATGTTTCCCGTGGCTTTTCCCACATCGCCCTGAATTGCCTGGACGCTGCTTACCCTGAGTTCCTTCCCGTCAAAAACAAGGCCCCCCGCGCGGGCCGCGGCAAGGCGTATTCCGCCGTCCCGGGGCGTC
This sequence comes from Treponema sp., assembly GCA_031276615.1. Classification (GTDB taxonomy): domain Bacteria; phylum Spirochaetota; class Spirochaetia; order Treponematales; family Breznakiellaceae; genus JAISAK01. The sequence goes on from JAISND010000138.1 coordinate 891, forward strand.
TCGCTGACAGAATCGTCGTGGCCGATCTCCGCCGGAACCGCCCTGTCGACGGGCAGAACGGTTCCCTTTACATCAAAGCCGGGGCGGCCTTCCGCGCCGACCGGAATAATTTCCGCAATGGGGTCTCCGGCTTTTACCGCGACGGACTTTGCCCAGGCCGCGGTTCCGGGCTTTACGCCGGGGAGCAGCCACTTCAGTGCCGGGGCGCCCTTTGCGACCGGAGGCTCGCCCCGGGCGAGAATCTGCCCGGTACAGCCGCCGTCGCCGCGTATGCGGGCCAGCCCGCAGGCGTTCTCCACCGCCGCCCCGTCGATCCCCTTTGTCACTCCCGCGCCGGCAAGGGCTTTGGTTACGGTCTCAACGCACAGAGGCTCGCCCGCCCCGATCTCCGCGTAAAGATCCGCCGAGGCTTCCATGGCGTCTCCTGAAACGGTAACGGCAACCTTGGCATCCCGGTAATCAAGTATCTGCCCCCAGAAACTGCCGGCTGCGGCCTTTACCACAAGGAGCCCGTCCTGGGAAGCGGTAATGTCCTGGCCGTGTTGCTCGAGGCCGCGGAAAAGTTTCAGTTCGGGATCGTTTCCGGGCAGGGCGGGCAGTTCATTGCCGAAAACGTCCCTGCCGGCTTCACCCGCCGCGTCAGGCGTCACGGCGCCGCCTGGCGCCGGCGCTTCTTTTCCGGCGGCGGCTTTGTCCGCGCCGCCCGCAGCCGGCGGATCGGGCGCGGGCTGAACCACCTGGGCTATTTTCGCGCCCCTGTCCACCCTGGCAACTCCCGTCGCTTCGGCGGGGGGAAAAATCTCCGTTCCTTCCGGAACCAGCCTTGACCGGGACAGGCTGTTCAGGCGCGCAAGAATGGCGGCGGCCCCGGCGCTTTCCAGCAGGCTTACCGCAAGTTTCACCTCACGATCCCGGCCGCGGGCCGGCTCTTTTCCCTTTATCAGCACATAGTTCCGCAGCTCCAGGTCCGGGCCTTCCATAAAAGCCTTGAGGTCGGCCTTGAGCTTTTCCGCGTCATAGCCCTTGATCTTCGAATCCCGCAGGGCCTGGGAAATTGCCTTCATCTCAAGGGGCAGGGCGCCGGCTGTTCCCTTGCGGAGATTCAGCACCGCCTCAAGCCTGTCCGGACTGATCTCAACATCCACGAGGGATTCCCGCATTTCAAAAAGTGAAAAAGCCAAAACCGGCTCACGGGTTTCGAGAGATTCCCGGATGGCCTTGTCTATTGACGCGGCGCTTACCAAAACCGGTTCGGAGGCCCCCTTGGCCTTTGCCGCCTCAAGCACGTCCTCGCCGGAGGGCGGGCTGAAACGCGAATCACCCGGCTCAAAATTAAAATAGAGGGTAAGCCCGTCGGAACCTTTTGCCACTGTCCAGGAATGTTTTGCAAAGGGAACAATATCCGCCCAGTTTTCGCCTATCCTGAGAAAGCCCGAAACCCGGGCGACAATATCGTTCTTGTCCCGGCCCAGTCCCTGCCCAAGGAGAAAATCCGTATCCGCGAGGGGCCTGGGGGGAATGCTTTTGCCGAACACGTTTTTCCCCGGCTTCCCCGGCCGGGGCGGCGCAAGGGTTCCCAGCTTTTGTCCCTTCTCGGCGTAACGTATCTCCTTTGGCTCGGGATTCAGCTCCGCCTTTTCGCGGGTTTCCTTCTTTTCCCAGGTCACGACCTTTTCTTCCCTGGGCGGAAGAAAGGGAATGGGATTGGGCTTTTTTACAAGGGATTCTTTTTTTATCTTCTCGGTTTTTATTCTGAAAAGTTCGGGCTTCGCGGCCGCGGCGAGAATCTCTTCCTGACAGGGCGCTATGTCGGCGGGAATCTTCAGCGGCTCCCACGCGGCTTTTTCCGCTTCGGCTTCCTCCGGGGGCATTCCCCGAAAAAGAACGCTTTCCAGCGGGTCGGAGCTTTTTGCCCTGGCCGCTTTCTGCAAAAAAAGTTCTATATCCTTCGCGGGAGGCTCCGGCGAAAGTTTCTGTTCGGCGATGATCTTGTTGACGGCGGAAAGATCCCAGCCAAGGCCCCCGGAATCGGGGACAAAGACAAGCTTCGCCTCGGTTTCTTCGGGGTTGATTACAATGGAAGCATTGCCTTTTGCAATCAGCGCCGCCATTTCAGCCTCAAACCGGATTAGGGGTTAAAGCCCTGGGCAATAGCCCGGGAAAGCTTGAGCTTGATAAAACCGTTTTCCTTTTTGAGTTTTGAAATTTCAAACTGCTGGGACTTTACCGTTTCGATCAAATCGCCCTGGGTCAGCGCCCCGGAATGAAGCAGGTCCTCAACATATTCCATTTTGCTGTCAAAATCGATCTCCGCTTCCATTCCGGCTTCCTGAAAGCTCTCGTCGATCTCCCTGTCGTCCGGGGTATACTCGTCCTCACCGGCTTGGAGAATTTTGTCGGCGATTCGATAAATCGCCTGGGAAAGAACCGACTGGGGCTTGTAGAGGGTGACGGGCAGCCGCGAAGAAAGGGCCGTATCCTGCGCCGAGTCCCGGTAAATGACGCCAAGGTGTTCTATTTTGAGATCGAGATATTCCTCGCAGGAGCGGCGTATCTTCATCGCAACATCCGCGTCCTTTGGCTCTTCCACCATGTTCATAATAAGCCGGGGATGCAGCCGTTCAAGATGGCCCGTAAATTTTTCACAGGAATCCCTGTCGATGGTTTTTATCTCGGACAGGATTTTCGGAATATAAAGCCTCTGCGCGCCGGAACCGTCCTTGCGTACCTTTTCAAGCCAGGCGCGCGCCATGGATCCCTTGCTGAAGGATGTGAACATCAGCCGGAACACGGTGTTCTTGAGAAACACATAGGCGTTGAGTACCGCGGGTACCGCCGGCGCGGACACCACGATTCCCTGTCCCGAAAGAAGAAAGAAATCCAGAATGGATTGATGCGTCCCCGCGCCGAGATCGAGGATGAGGATGTCGGTGTCCTTCCTGAGCGCGAGGAGTTCCCTGACCAGCGCTTTGAGCTGTGAAACCTTGAGGTTGGCGGTTCCCGGTATTTCCGTATCGCCGGGAACAAAGCGGAGTCCCCGCACGTCGGTTTCGGTAATCACATCGGCGAAGTCTGATTTGGGGTTGTTGAGGAAAGTCCCGATGCCGGACCGCGGCGAATGCTGTCCCAGCACAAGGTGAAGGTTCGATGCCCCCAGGTCAAGATCGGCCAGCACCACCCGCTGTCCCGCCTGGGCAAAGGCCACCCCCAAATTCGCCGCCACCAGGGATTTGCCCACCCCGCCTTTTCCGCTCGCAACCGGAATGACTCTCATCACTCACCCCCATCTTTCACCGCGGCGGCATTGTCCGCCCCGGCCCTTCCCACGTCGCCGGCCCGCCCGGCAATGATCCGCAGTTTTCTCACTGCCAAAAAACCTGCCGCGGCGGAAAGCAGGTCTCCCGCAAGCATTATCCCCAGAATCCCCGTGATGATAAAGACGCTTCCGCTGTCCAGGTACGCCGCAATATATATCTCCTGCCGTGAAAGCACAAACCAGATCATCACGGAAACCAAGCTGACGCACTTTCCCGAAATATAACGCGGCCAGTAGCCGGCGTAACCGGAGAGGTCAAGCCACAGAAACAGGGTCATAAGGGGAAACAGCGCGTTGGGAACGGCGCATACCAGCCAGGGAAAGGCCGCGCCGCCCTCGCCGGGA
>JAISND010000006.1 GCA_031276615.1 Treponema sp.
AATCACCAGGGACAGGGCGGACTGGTTCCCCCATGGTGAATTCCCCGAAACCGCCGGGGAGATACGGCTCTTTACCGCGGCGGGCCGGACCGAACTGGGCGGGAACCACACGGATCACAACCGGGGTAAGGTGCTGGCCGCTTCCATTCAGCTGGATTCGGCGGCGTCGGCGGCGCCCCGGAAGGATAAAAAAGTTTTCTTCAGATCCAAAGGCTACCCCGATGTCAGGGTAGATCTCGCGGACCCTTCCGGGGCGCCGGACTTTGGAGTCAAGGAAAGCGAGAAGGGAACCACCGAGGCTCTGGTCAGGGGAATCGCCGCCGAATTCGCGTCCCGCGGGACGGAGGTGAGAGGGTTCACCGCCAACGCCGCCTCGACGGTGCTGCCCGGTTCGGGGCTTTCGTCCAGCGCGGCGGCGGAGGTTCTCTTCGGCAGGATTTTTGACAATCTTTACGGCGGCGGGAAGCGGAGCGCCCTGGAGCTGGCCCAGATTGGGCAGAAGGCCGAAAACCTCTACTTCGGCAAACCCTGCGGCCTCATGGACCAGACCGCCTGCGCCAGCGGCGGCGCGGTGGCCATCGACTTTGAAGACCCGGAGAGGCCCCTGGTACGGCAGATCGGCTTCGATCCTGCCGCAGCGGGTTTTGCCCTCTGCGTGACCGATACCCGTGGAAGCCACGCGGACCTGACGCCGGACTACGCCGCTATCCCTGCGGAGATGAAGGCCGTGGCCGCCTTTTTCGGCAAGACCGTCCTCCGGGAGCTTGACGCCGAAAGCGTTCTCTCCCGTGCGGCGGAAATCCGCGGGACTGTGGGAGACCGGGCCTTGCTGAGGGCCCTCCATTTTTTTGAGGAGAACCGCAGGGTTGATTCCATGCTCTCAAGGCTGGAAGAAATGAACGCCGCCGCCTCTTCCGAAGGGAAACAAAAGGCCATGGGGGCTTTTCTTGGCCTGGTAAACCAATCCGGGGATTCTTCCTGGGAACTTTTGCAGAACATCTATTCGCCCAGGAATCCCGAAAAACAGGGGGTAAGCCTTGCCCTTGCCCTGACAAGGGATTTTCTCGCGGGTGCGGGAGCCTGCCGGATTCACGGCGGCGGCTTTGCGGGGACCATTCAGGCATATATACCCCTCGGCGCTCTTAACGCCTACCGGAGCCGGATGGAAACCTTCTTCGGCTCAGGCGCGGTGACAGCCCTCCGCATACGCCCCATAGGCGCCGCGGAATTGGAGTTCCCCGCCTGAACGCCCAAGCCGTTGATTGGTGTTGACGCGATTAGGGTATGATCACATCTCCAATTGCGTGAAGGAGGCTGTTTCTCGGCTTCATTTCCGTTTTTTTCAATTTTTCGCGGTTTAGGTAAAGCAAGCAACATATCAAACCCTTAATACTCTCTATGAGACAACTACGTATACTTGGACAGGGAGTGTGGTACGAAGTCCGTACCCGTATCAACAACAGGGAACCCCTCTTCCGCCGCCGCAAAGCACTGGCGATCTTCACGAAAGTGTTCCGCCAGACAATGCTTCGGTTTGCCTTCACGATTCGGGACATTAGCCTCGAGGACGACTGGCTAAGGTTTTACATCAAGCCGGAAAACGGGCTGGAACTGCCGGACATCATGAAGTGGATGAAACAGGTGTTCGCTCAACGGTTCAACGCGGCGTTCGGGAGGATCGGGCACATCTGGGGGGACCGGTATTGGTCGCGGATACTGGAAGGGGAGCCCGTGGCGGCGGCGGAGGGACCACCGGCCAACGGGGACAGACCCCGAGGATCGGTCGGCAGGGTCAGCGCCTGCGGCTCCCCCAACGGGGACAGACCCCGAGGATCGGTCGGCAGGATCAGAGCCTGCGGATCGGTCAGCGGGGTCCGCGCCTGCGGCTCCCCCAACGGGATCAGAGCCTGCGGATCGGTCGGCAGGGTCAGCGCCTGCGGTTCCCCCAACGGGGACAGACCCCGAGGATCGGTCAGCGGGGTCCGCTCCTGCGGCTTCCCCAACGGGGTCAGACCCCGTTGGGGAAGACAGGAGGAGAGCCCCTGCTTTTTCCTCACATACCCTTCCCTTCCAGCCCCCGCGCCCGGCTAACCAGGAGTAATCCGCCCCAGGTTCCGCGTCAGCGTCCTTCCCCCTCTCAATCCTAAGACACCCGGGGGAAAGATCCGCCCTGAAAAAACATTAAGGCTAAGCTGGGCGGACAACCTGCCCGCCGCTTCCCGGCTTGATGCCTCTGGCGCGATTATATTATATTTTAGCTCAAATTGACCGTACAACTATTTTATCGAGAAGTGGGGAAAACATGGGAAAAATAAATATCGGGATTCTGACCGGCAGCCTGCGGAGGGAATCGTACAGCAAAAAGACGGGCTTATACGTTGCGGGGATTTTGCCGGAGGATTTTGCCGCCGAATGGATCGATTTGAGCGGCCTTCCCCTGTACAACCAGGATTATGATGACGAGGGCAATCCGCCACGGGAATGGCAGGTCTTCCGGCAGAAAATCAAAAAAATGGACGGATTTTTGTTCGTAACCCCCGAATACAACCGTTCCGTCACGGCGGCGCTGAAAAACGCCCTGGACGTTGCCTCCCGGCCCTTCGGCCAAAACGCCTGGAACGGCAAACCGGGAGCGGTTATCAGCGTCAGCCCCGGCAAGCTGGGAGCCTTCGGCGCCAACCACCATCTCCGGCAGCCCATGGTCTTTCTCAACATTCCCCTGCTCCAGCAGCCGGAGGTCTACCTCGGCGGCATTGCGGAGCTTTTTAACGACCGGGGGGAACTTACCGACCGGGGCACGGGGGAGTTTCTGCAAACTTTTGCCGATGCTTTTGCCCGGTGGGTGCGTACATGGGTTAAAGCCGCCGGGGAATGAGGAACCGGGGCTTTCCGCCGGGCTACAGCAGGCGCGCCGCTAATCCTGCCGTGCGCCGGGAATGGGAGGAATCCGCAACACAACGCCGCTTTTCAGCAGATTGGGATTATTGGGGTCTTCGAGTTTATCGCGGTTTGCCTCATAGAGAATGGGCCAGCGGTAAGGGTCGCCGTAAACAGCTTCGGCTATTTTCCAAAAGCAATCAGGCGGCCATTTGCCGACGGTGTAGTACTCAGAGGGTTCCCCCGGCCGGGGGGACGGCGGGACTTGCGCGGGCGTCTCTTCCACAACGGCGGCGGACGCGGCGGCCGGGGTCGTGAGGCTTGCGTTTGTATAGGCGGGGGGCTGTTCCGTCAGGGTTCCCAGGGCCGCCGGTATTTCGGCCGTTTCCACCATGACGGCGGACTGAAGCTGCACGGCAAGTTCGTCTTCGGCCTTTTTCCGGGCGGCCTCTTCATCGGCGGCCTTCTTCTGAGCGGCGGCGGCGGCGGCTTCGGCCTTCTGCCGGGCGGCTTCCGCATCGGCGGCCTTCTTTTGGGCGGCGGCCAAATCCGCGGCGGCTTTTTTCTGTTGGGCGGCGGCGTCCGCGGCGGCCTTTTTCCGTGCGGCGGCCGCATCCGCTTCGGCCTTCTTCCGGGCCGCTTCCGCGTCCGCGGCTTTCTTTTGGGCGGCGGCCAAGTCCGCGGCGGCCTTCTTTTGAGCGGCGGCCAGGTCCGCGGCGGCTTTTTTCTGGGCGGCGGCGTCCGCCGCGGCCTTCTTTTGGGCGGCGGCCAACTCAGCCTCGGCCTTCAGCAGGGCGGCCGATGCATCGGCGGCCTGTTTTTGGGCGGCGGCCACCTGATCCGGGTCCGGCGGCGGGGTCTCCGCAGACACGACTTCCGCCGGATTTTCCGGCACGGCTTTCGCCGCGGCCTCAAGCTCGGCAATCCGCCTAAAAGCTTCGGCAAGATTATCTTCCGCGGTCTTTTGCGCCTGCCGGGCTTCTTCAACGGCGCGCTTGAGTTCCTGGATTTCGGCGTTTGAGGTTTCGGCGGGAGGGGCCGGTTCCGGTTCCCGGACTTCGGCGGCGCCGTTTCCGGCGGGAAGGGCGGCCTGCGCTTCGCCGGGGCTTTCGGAAACGGGCGCTTCCCCGTCCCCGTTTTCCGCCGCGGCGGCGGCCGGAACCGGGTCTTCAGGGGCCGAAGCCGCGGAGGGCAGGGGCTCGGCGGATTCCCCGCCCATTGTCCAATATTCTATTATCGATGCACACCCACCCAACGATGCCGTGAGGATAACCGCAAAAAAAACGTTCGCCGCCCGTTTTATCATCTCTTTCATTAACAGTGCCCTCCCCTGTCGTTCCCTCCCCGCCGCCCTCAAGGGGAATCGGGGAATTTTAACGCCGCATGGTCAAAAACAAGGTAAACTTGTTATTATCCTGCGCGGACTTCCGCAGCGAGGAGATGTCGCTGTAATCGGGTTCGTTCTTAAAGTCGAACTTGCCGGAAGTGATGAGCAGCATGTCAATCGTCGTGTTCGCGTTCAGATTGACCGTAAATCCCACCGCAAAACGGGTGGAGGGAAGGGTCTCCTCGAAAGACTCCTCATCTTCTCCCAGGCTTTTATTTTCGGTGGTACTGATATTAAAGGTGTAAAGGTTCAGGCCGAACCCGGCGTGGAGCGAAAACCTGTCGGGCAGCAGCGCGAATGTCCCGCCGAAATCGAGTTCCGGCCTGACGTATATTTCCCGTGCGTGGGTCTCGTAGTCGCCGTACATCCGGTTGGCGCTGTCGGGGGTAAGGAAATATTCGTTGAACCTGATGTCCGCCATAAGCTTAAACCCGAATTTTATCCAGTCACTGATGTCGCCGCTGTACAGGAAATAGGGCGTGATCTCCTGTTCAAGGTTGTCGTACACCGACACGATGGTTTCGTCCGTTCCGTTTTCAACGACCACGTGGGTAATCTCCGCCCCGCTCGATAGATCAAACCCGTTCAAGCGTTTTTTGAGATAATAACCCCCGCCGACCCGAATTTCATTGCCGGGAGAACGGAACGCCACCCCGAGATCGGCCCCGACCCGGGCTTCGTTGTAGGTTTGGGTATAGCCTGAATAGAAATCCGGCACGCCGCCGGTCATGTGGGGATCCGCGCCCTGCACAAACTGATGAATATCCAACTGGGCCGAAAGTTCGGGAATGATAAAGACCGAATCGCTGACCGGGATGCTGGCGCCGACGGCGAAAGAAGGCACAAGGGCGTTTTCAAAGGTAAACGCCTGCACGGTCTTGCCAACTTCCATTGCCTGGTCGTTGCTTTGGGGCTGGTTGACCGTTAACATCTGGGAAAAGCCGATTTTGAACCCGACGCGCCCTATTCCCAGGAAGAGGTTAAACTCGTTCCGGCTTTTCGCCTCCGCCGGCCTGCCTCCCGCCGGGTCAAAGACACCGGGGACTTCGGTCTTGGCCCCGCCGGACTGGGACAGTTTGAGGCTCAACTCGCTGGGGTCCTGGTTTGTGGCGCGGGAAAAGAGGTCCTGGATAAGGCTGCCGCCGTAAGCCGCGCCGAGATAGACCGGCCCCAGCTTTATGCCCGTGCCGAGGGTGATGCCCTGGGGGTCAAAGCCGGTGTACACGAGCATCCGCTCAAAAGAGGTGTCCGCGAACGCGCCGACATCCATAAACCGGTCAATATCCGACTGGATAGTGCCCATGGAAGCGCGGTAGAGGCCGCTTTCCGGGTTAAACAGGGCCGGCTCGGTCGGCGACGGCGCCGAGGAAAGCCTGAAATCCTGAGCATACAAACAAAGCGCCTGTCCGAAAAGGACGAGCGCCGCCACAAGTACCGTTTTAGAATTTTTCATCATATTCCTCCCTTTCCGTCAGTCGGCCCACTCATAAACCACCCGAAGCGCCGGCCGGTTCGTCTTCATCCAGTCTTTCACATTCTCCGGGTTAGCCCACTTATCATCTGTCGTTGCTGTAAGCTTCGTAGAAACCTCCGTTGCATAGCTGCCGGCATAGAAATTAATCACGGACGAGTCTCCCTTGACCAGGACCGTAGCGATGGAAAGGGGACGGAGAGTATCTTTAGCCGGATCAACCTTCCCGCCATCGTCAAAATTACCGATGTCGCAACCGAGAACAACAGTGCCATCCGGTTTTGCCAAGCCCATGACACGGATTCCGTCTTTTTCATAAACACCATCTTTCCAGGCTTCATCACCCGCCTTGGTTGCGCCAAGCCCAACGCCGACAGCGTTTTCCTCTATCCAGACAAGCTTTGCATACTGCGCTTCACCGCCGATTTGGGAGATTGACGGGAACTTTTTAAGCAGCTCTTTTCTCACAAGCCCCGTATCAAGCGGGAGTATCACGAAAGGGGTGGTCTCATTTGTTGTGGAGTTTGAGGAGTAGGATTTCCCGGCCTCAGTCGTTGTTACCCCATCATTACCCTCTTTAGGAACGATAAGAGCGGGATTTGTCTTCTGGCCGTAATATAAAATTAACGCTTCGATAGACTGGGGTTTCGCTTTTTTTAACTCGGTTACAACCTCTTTCGCCGTATACTCAAAACCGTCCTCCCCCCCCCCCGTGATCCGGTAGGTGAGGGTCGTGGTCGTGCCGTCGGAGCTTATCTCAGGCCCGCAGACAGGCACGGCGGGCATCCCCGCGGGCAGGACCGCCGCTTTGCCGGCGGGGGAATCCGTAGAAGCCTCCAGCGTACATGACGCCGCCCACAAGGCCGCAAAAACCAGCGGCAGGGCCGTTTGCCATATTTTTTTCATACAAACTCCTTATGTCTACAAAGTTTTATAGCTACGCGCCAGGCCGGATGCCGCATGAGCTTCCCGATCCGGGCTGTTTCGCCTCATGAACCAGCCTCCGCCCTGCGCCGTTCCCCGCCAACTACGGGAGTCTGCGCGGGCGTTTGGCCGCGCCGCCGCGCTCCGGTTTGGTTTCGTTTTCACGCCTAAAATCGGCAGTATCCAGTATAACGTGAATTTCTGAAAATGTCAAGGGAATTTACGGAATTTGCGGGTTAGCGGGAAAAAATTTTAGCGCCCATGGTGCCAGGCACCAAATTTGCCTAGGAGTTTGTCGCGCTTCGCGCACAAAACTCTTAAAATTTGCCGATTAGGCAATTTTTTACCCTGCAAACTCCGTAAGGAGCCCGATAATCGTGGTTTTTCTGGCTTTTTCAACGAAAAAGGCCAGAAAAACCTACAAGTGCAACAGGCTCCTAGTGTAGGGTAAGCTGGAACACGCTGTATATGGGGGCGGGGTCAGACCCCGGACTTTGCGCACTTTACATTCCGGGGGTTTATGGGGTATACTTTAATTCATTTGGAGCGGTGTCCGAGCGGTTGAAGGAGATGGTTTCGAAAACCATTGAGCTCGCAAGGGTTCCGGGGGTTCGAATCCCCCCTGCTCCGAAAATTTTGGATCCGCGCCCAAACAGAAACCCGGCATCCGGCCATTTCGTACAATCAGCCTATTCCCTTCCAAGGATTCTGAGTTCCTGTTCCGCCCGGAGCCGTACAGGGGGGTTCTGGTCTTTGACGGCGAGGGCCGTGAGGAGCCGGATTCCCGCGCCGCTTAAAGGAGGCCCGGAAAAGCGGCAGAGGGCGCCGGCGGCGGCGGCTACCGCGGTGAGGGCGGCCTCGTCACGGAGGGGAAAAGGCGGGAACACGGCGTCGGTGAAGGCTTTCAGGGCGGAGCCTTCGGGATCGACGCCGATCCTGCCTATGGCTTCGGCGGCGGCGGCCTTTACCAGGCCGTCGGGATCGCGGGTGAAAAGATCCGTCAGGAAGGGGATGGTTTCCCTGGAGCCCATATAGGCTAAAAGCCTGGCGGCCTCGGCCCTGTACCGCGCCTGTACCGGAGGATGGCTGCCGGCATGGGGGTTTTTTATGCGGCTTCCGGCGGTCTCCATAAGAAAAGCGGCGTAGGTCTTTTCGTTTTCACCGATGCTGCCCAGTTGGATGGCCCGGTTAATCTCCCCCAGGAGAGAGCGCATCATGTCCTCACTGAGATGCGGAAGCTGATCCGCCCAGGGGGAGGGGCCGGGACGGCCGGTTCCGTAGCTCCCTTCGGGAGCAGGGCCGTAAAGCTCATCGGGCCGGGAGCGGACCCGTTCTTCCGGCCTGTAGGCGTTGAGGATCCAGTCCTTGCCGCCGGAATAAAGGACCCCCTCGTCGCTGAAAGCGGGGACGGCGGCGGCGCCTCTGAGCCGTACAAGCCAGAGCCGCCTTCCGTCCGCGGTAAATGCCGAGGCCCCTGTCCTGCTGAGGATATAAATGCCCCGCTCGTCAAAAAACATGGCGGCTTCTTCCGAAGCGGACAGATCCTCCGGCGACAGGTGGCTGTTTCCGGTCCAGAGGATCTCCCGGCTCCGGGAAAGGAGCGCCGCCCGGCCGTCCTTCAGGAGTACCGCCGTTTCGTCCCCCCAGGCCGCGGCGGCCAGGGGCGGGGCGGAAAATCCGGGGAGCTTCGGAGCCTCCCTTTGGCCTCCGGGAAATTTGAGAATTTCGGCCCTGCCCCCTGCTTCCTGATAGAGGAGGAGAAAAACGCCTTCCCCCGCCGCCTGCCCGTCCGGGAGGGAAACCGCCGCCTGGGGGACGGCGTCCAGCTTGAGGCCGCCGGAAGCGCCGAAGGGATCGAAGCGTAAGAATTCACCGTCTTCCAGGACCAGGAAGAAGCCGCCGGAAACATCCATTGACGGTTTAAGGGCGATTTTTTTTTCCAGGGATTTGGACCAGAGGGTAAAACCCGATGCGGTATAACAGATAATCCGCTTTTCGGTAAAAACAAAGAGCCGGCCGTCCCAGCCGGTTAATACCGGCCAGGCCGGATTTTCACTGAGGCTTATCTGCCAGAGTTCCCTGCCGGCGCGGTTGACGGCCAGGAGGACGCCGCCGGTCAGGCATACATAGCTGGTTCCCTCCCTGGCCCTGGTTATAAAGGGGAGAAGTTTCCCCCGGAGATGGCGGCTCCACAGGGGGATTCCCCGCCAGGTGTATGCCTTGAGGTTTCCGCCGTCGCAGACCATCACCACCGATCCCGCCTGGGCCGCCGGCGGCGCGAGGATCTCTCCTCCCAGGGCCTGCCGCCACAGGGGAAAATCGCCAAATTCTTCCTGGCCGGGAAGGGACGGGGCGGAAAGGAGGAGGGCAAACAGGAGGAGCAAACCGGACGGGTTTTGAAAAAAGCGGGTTTCAGTATTTTTAACTCTCATGTTTTTATTTTCGTACATAATAACTTAAACATTCTATATGAGCGGTCTGGGGATAAAAATCGTAGAGATAAAGCTCCTTGAGGTCATAAGATGAGCGAGTGAGTTCCCTGAAGTCCCTGGCGGCCGTTGCGGGATTGCAGGAAACATAGGCCAGCCGGTCCGGCCCCTTTTGGGCGAGGCGGCGCAGGAGGGCGGGCGAAAGCCCTTCCCGGGGAGGGTCGAGGATCATGAAGCTCCAGGAGCCGCTTCCTTTAAGGCTTTTTACCCAGTTTTCGCCGGAGAGGGCATAAAAACGCCGTCCCTTTCCCGGAAGGTTCTCCCTGGCCAGGGTGAGGGCGGTTTTGTTTTCCTCCACCAGATCTATTTCCGCAAAGCCCTGGCCCAGGAAAAAGGCGAAGGTCCCCACCCCGCAATAAACATCCGCCATGGCGCTTTCCCGGCCCGGCCCGGCCGCTAGGGCCCTGAGATCCTCCAGGAGGAGTTCCAGCGCGGAAGCGTTGCTCTGGAAAAAGACCCCCGCGTCTATGGTTATTTCTTTTCCGCCGAGAGGGAGCCTGCCCCGGCGCTTCCCGCCTTCGGAAAGGAGGAGATCCCCCCTGCCGTAGACCGTGAAGCGATCCTTTTCGGGCGGCGGGACCAGTCCGCCCGCTCCAAGGGCTTCCGTAATGGCCGGGTTCAGCACGGGGCAGGCGGCAAGGGGGATTATCTCCGGGCTTTGCCGGGCCTTAAACCCGAGCTTTTTCCGGTTGGCGGGGAGGCAGTGGAACTGGACCCGGTTCCGGTAGCCCAGGGGGAGAGAGGGCCTGATGCTGATCCCGCCGGCCGTCCCGCCGCCGATTCGGGAAAAAGTTTCCCGGAGTATACCGGCCTTGGCGGAAAGCTGGGCTTCGTAGGCCAGGTGCTGGAGGGAACAGCCCCCGCAGCGGCCGTAGAGGGGGCAGGGCGGCTCCGCCCGGAGCGGCGAGGGCTCCAGGATTTCGCATATTTCCCCCCTGGCCCAGTCCCGGTGTTCTTCGGTTATCCTCAGGCTGAGGAGGTCTCCGGGGGCCGAAAAATCCACGAAACAGGTCTTCCCCTCCAGCCGGGCGATTCCCGCCCCGCCCGCCGCAATCCCCTCTATCCCGGCCTGCACTATTTCACCTCTTGCCATGCCCTACTATAACATACACGTAACTATTCAGTCGCCTGCGGGGGATAGCGTCGGCAACTTCGTTGCACTGGAGAACAAGAAAAGTTCTGAAATTACGCTACGGCTGAATAGTTACGCATACACAGGGGCGGGGGGAAACGGCCCCTGCCGGTTGAAATTCTTTCACCCTCCGCCCTCCCCTTCCGTCAGATCGATACGGGGCCGCGTGAAGCGTTGACAGAACATAGCCCGGCGTTTATATTTAACGAGGAGGCGGTATGTCAGACCTTGCGTATGCTGAAGAAAAAAGCACTAAATTCACCTACAGGGATTATAAGGCCTGGGAACTTAAACCGGGCGAACGGTACGAGTTGATTGACGGCGTTGCCTATGCCATACCCACACCCAATGACCGCCACCAGGCGATCCTTATGGAACTTGTTCGCCAGATAGCGAATTTCCTGGTTGACAAGCCCTGCAAGGTGCGGCCCGCTCCCTACGATGTGCGTCTTTTTTACGCAGAAGACGAAAGCGACGATGTGGTAGTCCAGCCGGACATAAGCGTTATCTGCAAAGAATCGAAACGTGGAACCGAGGGCTGCCGCGGCGCGCCGGATATAGTGGTTGAAATTCTTTCACCCTCCAACACCGCCATCCTCATGCAGCGCAAACTCGAATTATACCAGGATGCCGGAGTGCGGGAATACTGGATTGTTAATCCTGATAACAATGTTGTTACCGTGTACCGGCTCGAAGGCGAACGGTATGTGGTGCAGAGCTACCGCGCCGCGGATACAATCGAAGCTCCGGCGCTGCCCGGACTTGAAGTAGCGCTGGACAGGGTTTTTACCGCGTAGAGAGACCAGGGCCGTTGCGGAGGCCGATCCGCCTGGCGGTCCGGTTTTTCCAGCCGGACATAAGCGTTATCTGCGAGGAATCGAAACATTGAAAACCACGTTCTTTTTTGTATCGAGAACTCAAATCAATGAATTTACGATAATCAACAACCCAAGAACCTGCTTCGCAGGGGAGGCAAGCAGGGCATCGGACTTACTCACCGGGACTTAGAAAACATCAGAATATTGAGCATTTCCCAAAACTCGGTTAGTTTTGTGAAATGCTCTTGGAAAAGCGGCCAAAAGTCCGCTTTTCCCCATAAATCTAAGGTTGCTTTCCCAAAAACTGAAGTTTTGGGAAAGC
>JAISND010000028.1 GCA_031276615.1 Treponema sp.
CGTGAACGACTCTGGAATTCCCCGCCGGAGCAGACTTTACGCCGGAAGTTTACGCGCTTTTGCGGAGACGAATCGTGAAGGCTGTGGAGGCGGATTCTACAGGCAAGTGAACGGCGGGCCTGGCCTCCCCGCGGGAGAGCTAATTCTCTTTATCATTCATTGGCGCCCTGTTTTTTTCCGCCCGCCGTGGTAACACGTTTATATGCGCTCGCCCTGCGCGGGTTCCATTGAAAAAAACGTAAATGTTTATTATGTTTTAAAAAGGGGTATGCCGTGTTTAAAGGTCTGACCCAGCGGGTTCAAAGAATACTTTCCACAGACGCGCAGGAAGAGGCGCGGCGTTTCAATTCAAACCAGCTTCTTCCGGAGCATATTATCACCGCCATCCTCAAGGAAGGGGCGGGAACGGGCTGCAAGGCGCTGCTCTTTCTCCGGATCGATCTTGCTGAATTCAGGCATACCCTTGAAAGCGCCATACCCCGCATGACAGGGGTTTTTCACGGCGATGTCCCTCCCTCAAAACGTACCAAAAACATGCTTGAGGCGGCCACCGAGGAAGCCCGGGCGATGGACAGCGAATTCCTTGGTACGGAACATCTCCTTTTCGCCGCCATACGGGAGCAGGAATCGCCGGCGCAGACATACCTTAACCAGCGCGCGGTGGATGTGGACATGCTTCGGGTGGTAGTACAGACCACTTTCAGCCGGCCTCCCGGCGGCGATACCCGCGCCCCGCGCGCTTCGGAATATCCGGGAGGCGCGCGTCAAACCGATTTTTCATCGTCGCTGCCCAGGGGGGATGCCAGCGGCAGTCAATCCTGCTTTCTCCACCGTGACGGGATAAAATACCAGGATCCCCGTTCCGGCACGGAAGAGGCGCGCAGGCACAAGGTCAAGCCCGCCACCTATCCGGTACTCACCCCCATGCTGGACAACTTTTCGCGGGATTTAACCGCCCTGGCAAAGGCGGGAAAACTTGATCCCACGGTCGGAAGGAAGAAAGAGATAGACCGCGCGGTTCGTATCCTTGCCCGGCGGACAAAGAACAACCCCGTTCTGGTTGGGGAACCGGGGGTTGGCAAGACCGCCATCGTCGAGGGACTTGCCCAGCTTCTGGCGGGCGGGAATTCCCCGGAAGTTCTGGCGGGCAGGCGGATTGTTTCCCTTGATATGGGCGCCGTGGTGGCGGGCACCAAATACCGCGGCGAATTTGAGGAACGGATGAAGAAAATCATGAAGGAGATTATCCAGTCGGGAAATGTAATTCTCTTCATCGACGAGATCCACACGATCATAGGGGCCGGCGGCGCCGAGGGAACAATCGACGCTTCCAACATGCTCAAGCCGGGTCTTTCCCGGGGCGAGCTGCAGTGCATCGGCGCCACGACCCTGGCGGAGTACCGCAAACACTTTGAAAAGGACGCCGCACTGGAACGGCGTTTCCAGGCGATCCTGGTAGAGGAGCCGGATATTGACGATACCCTTGAGATACTCAGGGGGATTCAGAAAAAATACGAGGATCACCACCGGGTAAGGTACACGGAAACGGCGGTTGTCCTGGCCGCCAAACTTGCCCAGCGCTACCTGACAGGCCGCTTTATGCCCGACAAGGCGATAGATATCCTCGACGAAGCGGGGGCCATGAAAAAACTGGAAACCGCCGGCGAGCCTCCGGAAATCGCGGGCATCGAGGCGGAGATACTGCAGCTTACCGAGGAAAAGGGCGCGCTGGTAAGCGCCCAGAATTACGAGGGCGCCGCGAGAGCGAGGGACAAGGTACGCGACCTCAGATCAAGGCTGGAGGCGGCGCGGCTTGCCTGGGAACGGGCCTCCCGCAACGAACGGACGCTGGTTGAGGAAAGCGACATACACCGCGTCATTTCCGAAACCACGGGCATTCCCCTGATGCACCTTGAGGAACAGGAATCACGGCGCATGCTTCTTGTCGAGGAAGAACTTCACAAAACGGTAATAGGCCAGGACGACGCGGTACACCGGATAGCTTCGGCCCTGCGCCGTTCGAGGGCGGGAGTTTCGTCGCCCCGGCGGCCGCTGGGTTCTTTCATCTTTCTGGGACCCACCGGGGTCGGCAAAACGCTTCTGGCGAAACGGCTTTCCCAATACCTGTTCGGAAGCGAGGAAGCCCTTGTCCGCATCGACATGTCGGATTTTATGGAAAAGCACAACGCGTCCCGTCTGGTGGGCGCGCCCCCCGGCTATGTCGGCTATGAAGAGGGGGGAATGCTTACCGAAAAAATCCGGCGGAACCCCTACCGGGTTATCCTTTTTGACGAAATCGAAAAGGCCCACCGGGATGTGTTCAACCTGCTTTTGCAGGTGCTGGAGGAAGGCGAACTCAAGGACAATCTTGGCCATACGGTGAGCTTCCGCAATACGGTCATCGTTATGACCAGCAACGCCGGCGCGCGCGAGATAAGCCGCGATTCCCGGCTGGGCTTTGGCAGGAGCGGCGGCATTATGGGCATGGATGAAATTGAATCCCAGGCCATGTCCGAGCTGCGGCGGCTCTTTAACCCCTAATTTCTCAACCGGGTGGATGACGAGGTTGTTTTCCATCCTCTGGACATGAGGCAGGTTGAGGCCATCCTTGACATTGAACTTGGGGAACTGTCGGGCCGTCTCGCGGAACAGGGATTCAGCCTGCGCGTGCAGCCCTCGGCGCGGAAGATTCTTGTTGAAAAAGGCTGGGATTCGAAATTCGGCGGCAGACCCCTCAGGCGCGCCATACAGAAAGAACTGGAGGATCCCCTTTCACGGCTTATACTTGGCGGCGCCTGGACTCCGGGGGCGCTTTTTGTCGCGGAAGCCAGAAAGGGCGCCATTCACATTTCCGGCAGAATTTCCGCCGAACCCTCCACGCCGGCCGGCGTTCAGGCGGAGGAGCCGGCTGTCCCGGTGGGCTGACAAAAGTTCAAAACAAAACCTGTACCGGGGCGCCCTTGCCTTACCGGGGGCGACAGTATCGTAGCCCGGCTCTTCCCGTCCCTTGCGCCAATGAATGACAGGCATAAAGTCACGGCGCATACGGCGGCCTGAAGGCCCCCTCCCTTTATTCGAAGCCGGGTCGGATACCCAGGAACCCGCTTGCGCGGGGGAGCTTCAGGGCGAATCTTTAAACCCGCAAAAGATGGCGGGTTTGAGACCCGGCAGTACAATAAATTTCCTTACGAACGACGATACCCCGCCCTTCAGGGCGGGGAGCGTCATTCGGCGGCGTGGCCTTTGCTGCGCGCCGGGCGTGTGCTGTCTTTTTTGCATAAGCAGCCCCTGCCGGGGCTGCGGTTATTGCGCCCCATAGGGCGCCATGCCCGTACCCTGCCTCTTCCCCGTTTCCGGCAGGCGGGCGCATGTGCCGGGGGAAATTATCGCGGGCGGGAAAAACAGGGTGTCAGTCACCATTCCCTTGTTTGTATCTTGGCTCTTCCCTGTTACTTGCAGGTTGACAAAAGAACCGCCGAAGCTGCGGCAGGGACGCCCTTGAATGACAGGCATAAACTTTCCCGCGGGAGAGTTAATTCTTTTTCTCATTCATTGGCGCCCCTGCCGTGTTTTTAGCGTTGCTTTTGCCGGGATGCGCTTTCATTTTGACATCCTCTCATGCGTATAGTATATTTTACCCAAGGAGGGAACATCATGTCCGAACAGTATATTCAGGAACCGGCCGAACCCCCGACTTTTGAAAGAGTCTGGGCT
>JAISND010000044.1 GCA_031276615.1 Treponema sp.
CAAGGGAGGCGAGATTGTTGTTGGCCGCCATGTCAAGGCCGTAGGATTTCTCAAGGATTCCCCCGTCTTTCAGAAAACGGCGGGTAATAGCCTCAAGGTTTTCTGTTCTGGATTCGCCGATAACTTTAAGAAAGCCGTTGTACAGGGGAGTCTGGTTCCGGCGTTTTGCCTCGTCAAGTTCGGCGATCATTTTATCCAAATATTTCGCCGGTTCGTTTTTCATAAGCATCTCCGCCGACACAAGGCGGACCCGGTCAGAATTTTTCCGTTCCGAAAAGAAACCCTCGACAATGCGCTTTGATTCTTCGCCCGCGATGGCGCCAAGGGCGCGGATCGCCTCGTCCTTTACCTGGGGGACATCGTCACGTTCCGCGCGGAATTTCAGGTAGGGTATCGCCGCTTCCAGCCCGCGCTGCCTTGCGGCCTGGGCCGCCGCCAGGCGTGTCCGGTAATAGGAATCGCGGAAGGCTTCAAGGATGGCCCTGTCCACGTCTTCACCCGAAAAGGGGCCCAGGGCGGCGACGGCGGCGGAACGCACATTGGGATCCCCCGCGCCTATCGACGCGAGGATGGCCCTGAGCCCGCCGGGGTCGCCGATTTTGGAAAGCGAATCAAGCGCCGCAATACGGAGCGTTGTTCTTTCCCCGCTGTTTTCGGCAATCTCCGAAAGAAAGGCAACGCCCTTTCCGGAACCCGCGGCGCCAAGGGCGGTGATTATCTCACGGCGATTTTCATCCGCCGGATCGCGGCTGCTGTAATAGTCGACAAGGTATTCGGCAATTTCGTCGCCCTCTCCGGCGTCCGCCCCGCCCGCGCGTCCCAGCGCCCGGAAGGCGGTGTTCATAAAACGCTGCTCCCCGGAATCCAGCAGTTCCCTTAAAGCGGGAATCGCCCTGACGGCCTTTACCTTTCCAAGGTACTCCGCCGCGGAAAGAACCGTTTCACCGGTTTCCTCGTAACGCTCTTCCAGGGCGCGAATCGCCCGGTCCTCAAGGCCGCTTTTCTCCCTGTCCCCGAAAAAGGTGAAAAGTCCCGAAAGGATACTCTGGTTTCTGGTATTTTCCGCGAGGGCTGCCAGTTCCCCGTCAAGGTAACCGGAACCTTCGCTTTTCAGAATCTGAATGAGGGCGGCTATTTCGGTCTCGGTTCCGTACCTGATCGTCGCAAGCCGCGCCGCTTCGACGGTATTGGCCGGAGCCTCCCCGGCTTCCGCGGGGCCGCCGCCGGAAGGGTCCCGCACGGCGGCTTCGGGCGCGGCGGGAGCGGCGGGTTCCGCATCGGGCGCGGCGGGAGCGGAAACGCCCTCCCCCGCCGGGTCGTCCGCGGCGGAAAGCGCGGCGCCGGGAAACAGGGCGAAAAGAAGAGCCGCCGCGATCATGAAAGAAAGGATACGCTTCATAAGGCGCCTTTGTTATACCGGGAAAGGAATTCCCTTTTAAACAGGCCGTAACGGTTTTCCTCAATGGCCCTGCGGGCATTGGCAACCAGATCGTTTAAAAAATACAGGTTATGGTAACTCGCAAGCATGGAACAGAGAATCTCCCGGGTTTTGAAAAGGTGACGGAGGTAGGCCCTGCTGTATTCACGGCAGACCCTGCACCCGCACTCTTGATCTATCGGCAGAAAATCAAGGCGGTTTTCGCTCTTTTTCAGGGCAAAGGAACCCTGCCTTGTGTAGACCCTGCCGTTTCTGCCTTCCCTGGTGGGAAGCACGCAGTCGAACATGTCTATACCCTGTTCAATGGCGTCGAGGATGTACCCGGGGGTCCCTATGCCCATGACGTAGCGGGGCTTTTCGTCGGGCAGAAGGGAAGCGGTAAAGCCCAGAAATTCGGAGAAAACTTCGGGGGGTTCCCCCACGGAAAGTCCGCCTATGGCTATACCGGGGGTATCGGCCTGTATGCAGGCGTCCACGCTTTGTTCGCGGAGTTCCCGGTAGAAATTCCCCTGGACTATGCTGAAAAGGCTGCCCCCACGGACGCCGCCGGTCTCCGCCTTTATCTCCTCCCAGCGCCGTTTCGCGCGGCAAAGCCATTCACCTGTAATGGCCAGGGCCCTTTCCGCGTCCCCCCGGGAGCTTTGCCAGGGAGTGCAGAAATCAAGCTGCATCTGTATGTCGCTTCCGATGAGGGCCTGAATGTCAACAGCCGATTCGGGACTGAGAAAATGGCCTGACCCGTCGATGTGGGACTGAAAACGCACGCCCCCGGAGCTTATCTTTCGCAGCGCCGAAAGCGAAAAAACCTGGAAGCCCCCGGAATCGGTAAGTATATTCCTTTTCCAGTTCATAAATCCGTGGAGGCCGCCGGCGGCACCAAGCGCTTCCGTTCCGGGCCTGAGGTACAGGTGATAGGTATTTGAAAGGATAATCTCAAAGCCGATTTCCTCAAGATCATTGACCGTCATGGCTTTAACGGCGCCGTTGGTTCCGACCGGCATGAACACCGGGGTCGATACGCTTCCGTGGGGCAGGCTCAGGACTCCGGTCCGCGCGCGGCTTGCGGCATCGCGGCCGGTGACCCTGAAAATGGAATCGCCCATCAGGTTTTGGAACTCCGCAGGAGGAGAACCCCGATAACAATAAAGGTAAAAACGGGAAACCAGGCGCCCACTATGGGAGGTATATAGCCAAGCCGCGCCATCATCATGCTGATCATTTCCATGACGTAAAAGATAACCGCCGACACGAGGCT
>JAISND010000057.1 GCA_031276615.1 Treponema sp.
TTCGATCCCGTCATCCCGCGGAACATCACGATTCCCGCCGAAAAAGCGAAGATCTACGCCACCGCGGAGGACTACCAGACCGAGGTGGTCATCGACGTGTATCAGGGCGAATCCTCTGACCCGGAAAACAACGAGCGGCTCGGCGAGCTGCGCCTTACCGGAATCCCCGCCGCCCGGCAGGGAAAGGAACAGATCGAGGTAACCTTCGGCTATGATATGAACGGCATCCTCCAGGTAAAGGCAAGCGTGGTTTCCGCCGGCAAACAGGTTTCCGCGGATATCAGTACCACCGGGGTAAAGGCCGGGCCCCTTTTGGATTTGTCGAAATGGGAGCAGGCCGAGGGGGCGCGGTCCTTCCGTCCCCTGATACGCAAGGCGGAAAAACTTGCCGATCGGGCAGGGATATGGGCGGCGACATCAGCCT
This sequence comes from Treponema sp., assembly GCA_031276615.1. Classification (GTDB taxonomy): domain Bacteria; phylum Spirochaetota; class Spirochaetia; order Treponematales; family Breznakiellaceae; genus JAISAK01. Next base: position 425 of record JAISND010000057.1, read on the forward strand.
TCTCGTGCGGCGGCTCAAGGAAGCGCTGCTGTTAAAAAAAAGGGACCAGGCCGAAGAACTGCGGGACGAATTGCTCGCCATGCTTGAAGTGATGGAACGGGTGGACAGACTGTTATGACAGAAGCGGAGGAACCGGGAAGGCGCTATTACCGGCTGGGCCTTGGGGCGGCGAAAGAGCGCAGCCTGAGCGCGGCCCTTGCTTACGCGGACTTTGCCCGGGCCCTCGACCCGGCCCGCGAGGACGCGGCCCGGCTTGCGGAGATCTGCCGGTATGAGCTTGGCGATGCCTGCGAAACGCGGGAACCGGACACGGAATCGCGCCTGAACCGGATCGCCCTCCTGGCGGAGCGAAAGAAGTGGAAAGCGGCGGCCCTGACGGCGAAAGGCGCGGCCTGTCAAAGCGCGCGGCTCCTTAACATACAGGGTTGTCTCTGGGCCCTGGCAAAACGTTATGCGCCAGCGGCGGATTGTTTTGCCGGGGCACTGGCAAAGGATCGGGGGAACACCCTTGCGGCGGACGCCCTGGCAGAGCTTGGCCGGCGGCGGAAGCGCTTTTGGAGATTTTTTTGTTTCTCTTTAACGAAGTGAAAAAAGACTATTACGAAACACTGGGGATCGGAAAAACCGCCGCGGAGCCGGAGATAAAACGGGCCTACTTCGGCCTGGTACGCAAATACCAGCCCGACCGCTTTCCCGAAGAATTCAGGGAAATCCGCGCCGCCTACGAAACCCTCAGCGACAGGCAAAAGCGCGCCGAATACGACGCCATAGGCGAGCTGCCCTCTTCCGTCGCGCCCCTCTTCCACGAGGCTCAACGCCTTGACCGTTTCGGCAGGCACAACAAGGCGGCGGAATTGTACCGGATTATTTTGCAAAGCCATCCCGAACTGGACAATGTCAGGGAGGAATACGCTTTTTCCCTTTCGGCGGACGACAAAACCGGCAAGGCCGCCGAGGCGTGGGAAGATCTTTGCCGCAGGCATCGGCAAAATCGACAGGGCCGGGAAGCATTTGCGGGAAATCACCCGTCTGATCCGCGAAGGCGGCCGGATGGGCAGGAACAATGGTCAGCGGGCATTGCGCGAAATACTCGCCTTTGTTCCGGCCAACAGCCTGGCGGCGCTCTACCCCGATTTGAAAGAAATGGCGGATTTACTTCCGGATAAACATGATTTTATCCGGGGAAAACTCGACGCCGTGCGGCTGGGCTTCGAGATTGAAGGCCTGGTGAAAAAAAACTTTCATGAAATTTTCCGCGACCTTTTCAGAATCCTGAACGCCGACTTTGAGGAGGAAGGCGACGAACCCGAGATAACGGCCATAGAATACCACCTGCTGAACGATAAAAAAACCTTCGATCCCCAGATCAGGCGTCTGAAAGAAGATTTTCCCGAAATCTACGCCCTCCACGGCTCTTTTTTCAACGCCGCCCTGCGTGCCCGGGATCCGGAAAAGATGCTGTACCAGCGTGTCAAAAAACTTGGAAAATTAAAGCGTATAGCCGGCTTCGACGAAGACGATCCGGATTCCGCGCCGGCGGAAACCGTCCGCCGCGCAGGGCCCAAGGTTGGCCGCAACGGCCCCTGTCCCTGCGGCAGCGGCAAAAAGTACAAACACTGCTGCGGGCGCTAAACACGTCTTGCCGTTCAAACCAGGCCCCATGTAAAAAGCCCCGGGGAAAGGAGTAACCCCGGGGCGAAAGAAAAGGAGGAACATGAAACTACACTAGTCTGTCAAATATACAACAAACCGCGGGAAAAAAGGTAACAAAAAAGGCGGCGAAATCATCGTTTTTCCGCCTTCCATCGGGCTATAAAATACTCGTAGGCGGCTATGGCCGCGGCCAGGTTTGTATCCTGTACGTCGCCCCTGCCGCCCCAGCCGGCGCCTTCCATTATGTACAAATTCCGGAGGGTTCCCTCAAGATTCTCGATTGTACAGTCCTTTTCCGCGGTTTTCCGCCGTTCAAGGCCGCGCAGTTCCTCCTCGAAGGTCTTTTGGTAGAGGACATCCCTCCATTCTTCCGATAGCCCCATTTACTCTTCCCCGGCGGAAACAGCTTCCTGATAGCCAATCCGGCGGGACCATGAAACACCGGAACCGGGGATCAGCAGGCCGAAACCGGCCCTCATGGAAAGGGCCTGCCGCCTTATCCAGTTTCCCCGTGAATCCTCTTCGTATTCATAACGGCATTCGGCGCTCCCGTTTGCCCCGGCGTATTTCATAAGGGTCAGGAAGCCCCGCTCATCCCATTGGAGAACGAATGAATTCGCGCCGCCCGCCGCCTGTTCCCCGGCGCTGTCCGGGGAGGGCGCCGTATCCGCCGTCCTGTCTGCCGTGTCCGCCACATTGTTTGCCGCCGTGTCCGCGGGCGCGGCGCGGCCGGTCTGATCCCAGTACAGGGGACGTTTCAGGCGGTACAGGGCGGTAAAAGTTCCTTCGGGTGATGAAATTTCCGTTATATTGCCTTCGCTGTCGAAGGAACGGTATTCGACGCCCGGGCCGGCGGAATCGCGCTTTTCCAGGGAACGGATGCGCCAGGGTGAAGCGTCCCGGTACATTTCCGCCCGGTAATAGACCTGGAAATTTCCGTCCCCGTCATACCAGGTTTCCGAAAGAAAACCCGCGGCCTCAAGGAAAAAAACGTAAAAAACCGCCCCGCCGCGGGATGCTTTTACCGGAGACGAAAGCGCGGAACCGCCGCCGCCCCGGGGAAGGAATCCCCCGGGAAATTCAAAGAGCCAGGGTTCCCCGCCGGCGGCGGAGACTCTCAGGCGTGTGACGCCGCCCGCCGGGCCGTATTCGAATTCGGCCTGTACGGGCATATTCCTGAAAAAAAAGGGAAAGGCCCGGAGTCGGCCGGCCCCGTCCCGGCGGAGGGTAAAGGTTCCGGCTTCACCATCGAGGACGATTTCCCGCGGGCTGTCCCCCGCCGCGCCCGAAGCGCCGGCGGAAAAAGCGTCCGGCGGAATTTCAGGGGGCCAGTCCGGCTGCCAGCGGAGTTCGCCGGAAGCGGCGGTTTCAAGCAGGGGCGCGAGCGGGAAAGGCCGGCCCTCTTCCCCGGAAAGAAAGCCGAAAGAAGCAAAAAGAAGGAAGCTGATAAAAAAACGCCGTCCGCGCATACGGAAAGTATAGCCAAAGGACGCCGCATGCCGCAAGCGCCCGCGTTTCCGGACAGGCGGCTCCGGGATTCCGCGTGTCCTGTGCCCTGGCCGCGGCTAGGGCGCTATAAGGGCCAGGCGCTCGTCTACCAGCTGAAATTCCGACGCGTTGATCTGTTCCCGGAGCCAGATGATCAAATCGGCCCTGGATTCGTATTCAAAGGCCTCAAGTTCTTCCATGGTTTTGTCAATGACGCTGATGTCGTAATTGCCGCAGGCTTCGCGCAGAAGCGCCAGGGTTTCCGGCTCCGGCTCCGCCTTCCTCGGTTTTTTGGTTTCAAGGTCCCGCAGCATACCGGACAATTCGCTGACAAGTTTCCGCGTCTCTTTGACAAAGCCATCGTTATGCGTCATGACAAAATCAAGGTCTCCTTCCCTGGAGGCATGTTCAAGGGCTTCCGCCTCCGCCCCCACGCTGCCGGCGCCTATTGAACGGCTGGAGCTTTTAATTCCGTGGACAACGATCCTGTAGGCCTCGGTATCTTCTTCCGCGTTCCGGACAAGCTGTTCAAGAAGGTCCGGGGTGTTCCGCACATAGGACCTGATTACATCGAAGTAGATTCCCCTGTCGCCCCCGAAGCGTTCCAGGGCCCCGGAAAAATCAAGCCCCTCAATTGAAACGGCAGCCGGCGCGGCGGTTTCCGTTTCCTCCGGCTCTTCCCGATCCGTGTTTTTTTTGAGCGCCGTCTCCAGATTCTTGTCCCGCACCCACCGGTTAATTACGGCATCCATGCGCATAATATCAATGGGTTTGGAAAGGAAATCCTGGAAGTTATTCTGAAGAAACATTTCCTCGTTGCCCGCCAGAGCGTTGGCGGTAAGGGCGATAACGGGAACATTCCTGGCGTATTCGGTTCCAATCTCCCGGATAAGGCGGACAGCTTCAATGCCGTCCATTTCGGGCATCATGTGATCCATGAAAATGGCGTTGTATTTAATATCACCCTTCCGCACAAGCTCAATCGCCGCGCGGCCGCTTGTCGCGACATCAACCTTCATGCCGTAGGGCCTCATCATGCCCCGGGCCACGTCAAGGTTCGTCATCACGTCGTCAACAACGAGGACGCTGGCGTAGGGAATGTGTGCGCGCAGCAGCCTGGAACTTCTGTCCCGCTTGTGATCCGAATAGCGCATATTCGAAAGACTTTCGGCCACCTTGGGGCCGATGGGAACATCGTTTACAAAGCCCTGACAGATGCGTACCGTAAAAACGCTGCCCTTTCCGTATTCGCTTTCCACCCTGATGCTGCCGTTCATCATTTCGACCATGCGTTTTGTAATGGAAAGGCCCAGCCCGGTTCCTTCTATCTTCCGGTTGCTCCTGGCGTCCACCTGGTGGTAATCGGTGAAAAGTTTGCCGATATCCCCGGACTGTATGCCTATGCCCGTATCCCTGACGGAAGAAACCAGCCACACGCGGTCTCCTTCCCGCTCGCATTCAATGCTCCAGTCAACCTGTCCTTCCCTGGTATACTTGAAGGCGTTGGAAAGCAGGTTGTTGAAAATCTGCTTGACCCGAAGCTCGTCTCCGAAAAGCCTGCTTGGCAGGGATTCTTCAATATGAAGATTAAAATTTATGTTTTTGGA
>JAISND010000120.1 GCA_031276615.1 Treponema sp.
TTTTCGGAAAGGGGCTGGCGGCCCTATATACTGCGATACACGACAGGGGAAAACCTGGGAACCGCGCCCCTGCGGGAAGCGGCCGAAGCGGTGCGGCAGCTGAGGGAACGGGCCGCCGCTGCGGGTGAAAAGGGGCCCGTTGTTCTCTGCGGTTTTTCCGCCGGAGGGCACCTCGCGGCGAGCCTCGGCGTGCACTGGAACAATGCCGCCGTGTTTCCCGATGCCGCGTCCCGCGGGCTTCAGCGGCCGGACGCGCTTGTGCTCTGTTACCCGGTGATAAGCGCGGGCGTCTTCGCGCACCGGGAAAGCATGGAAAGGCTCACCGGTTCCGTTTCATCTAACGGTAAGGCGGACGGCTCCGTTTCGGCTGACGGAATGGCGGGCGGGGACTTTTTTTCCCTGGAAAAACACGCCGGCCCCGATACGCCCCCGGCCTTCATCTGGCACACCGCCTCCGACGAACTGGTGCCGGTACAGAACAGCCTGCTCTTTGCGGAGGCCCTTCTCCGCGGCGGAGTGCCGGTTGAGCTTCACGTCTTTCCCCGGGGGCCGCACGGACTTTCGCTTGCCACCCCCGAAGTTGACGAGCCGGAAGCGGGCCGCCTGAGCGATGCCCACGTTGCCCGCTGGTTTGAACTCTGCGTTGAATGGCTGGACGGCCTTCCGGGGCATGAACAGAAAAGGAAGCGTACATGAATTCGATCAAATTCGATACGGGCAGCGCCGATTCCCAGGGGACACGGGTACAGGCCCTTTCCCCCGCCGCCTTTGACGCCGAAAAATACGCCGACTACGCCGCGGCCCTCGATGAAAAATGCGCCCGCTTTTGGGACTCGGACGGGGGAATCCTGGTACACCGGCGTTTCCGGGTTCCCGAAGTTTTCGCGGGAAAATGCGGGGACATGGAGCTTTCCCTGGGCCTCCAGCTTTCCGCCCTGCAAAGCAGCATGGACTACGCTATGGACATTCCCAATTTCCTTGAACCCTGGTACGGCATAGGCGCGGTCCCCGCCGCCTACGGCGCCGGTTACGTGTGGAACGGCGATCTGGCGCCCGCCACCATGCCGCTTTTTAAAACCCTGGAGGAAGCCCTTGCCGCCGAACCGAAGGAAATAGAAGAAACCCCCGTGGGACGGCGCATCCTTGAAATGATAGAATTTTTTCTGGAAAAGACCGGCGGCAAAATTCCCCTTTCCCTTTCCGATGTCCAGTCACCCCTTGATTCGACTGTCGCCCTGATCGAGACTTCCGAGTTTTACATGGCCTGCCTGGAGGATCCCGGTTCCGTAAAGGAACTTCTTGAGCGCATAACGGATATTACCGTCAGGTTCTGCAAAAAGCAGGCCGCGATGATCGGAAAGCAGCTTGTGTTTCCCGGACACGGTTTTTCATCTTCGAGGAGTTTTTCCGGAACGGGATTCAGCGACGACAATTCCATCATGCTCTCGCCCGAAACCCACCGGGAAATATGCGGCGATTCAATGGTCCGTTTCGGACAGGCCTTCGGCGGTTTCGCCTTCCACTGCTGCGGAAACTGGTCGAAAAAAACCGAAACCGTCAAATTCCTGGACGGCCTCAAGACCGTTGACGGGGCCTTTACCATCAGAACCGATCCTTCGCCCAACCCGGCGGCGCCCTTTCGGGATTCCTTTGCCGGCTCGGGCATTTGCGTCAACGCCCGCATGGTGGGAAGCTGCGAAGAGGTGCTCGAGAAGCTGGGGGAACTTCAGGGGCCGGGAATGAAACTGATCGCCGTTACCTACTGTGAAAGCAGCGGGGAACAGAAAAAAATCCATGAGGTCATACATGAAAGTACACGCTGACGAACTCCTTCCGGTGGAACTTGTCTTTTCGCCCCAGTGGTGGCACAGGCAGACGGGAATCACCTTTGACCGGGACTTTTTCTTCCACCCCGCGCGCCGGGTGGAGGATGAGCGTAAAATGGAAAAACTGCTCTACGAAAAGTGGGGCAGATACGGCCTGGGCCGTGACCGCGACACGAACCGGCCGGAGCAGGGAGCGGTGCATCTTGCGTCGGGCTACCTTCTTTCCGAAATGATGGGCTGCAGGGTTGAATACCACGAAGCGGCGCCGCCCCAGGTAATCTGCCGCTACATGGACGAAATGGACTGCCGGCCCGCGGAGGGCGCCTTTGAAAGCGATCCCTTCAGGGCCTTCAGCGATATGCGGGAAAAGCTTAAAACAAAATACGGCCGTGTCACGGGCGACGTGAACTGGAGCGGCATCCTCAACCTGGCAATCGATCTCAGGGGCCCTGAAATTTTTGAGGACATGGCCGAGGATCACGAAAAGAGCGAAACCTTCTTTAATTCCATAGCCGCCGTGATAGAAAAATTTACCGGCGGCCTTCAGGAAAACGCGAACTCAACGTCCGTTTCGGTGAACCGGAACGTGGTTCACCTTGACAAGCCCGTCCTGCTGCATTCCGAATGTTCCCTCACCATGATCTCGGAGGACATGTACCGGGAGTATATTCTGCCCCACGATCTCAGGTGGAGTCAGAAGGATGTTCCCTTCGGCATTCATTACTGCGGTCCCGATCCCCACCGTTTCGCGGCGGCTTTCGCGGAGATACCCGGGCTCAGCTTCCTGGACCTTGGCTACGGCGGCGATGTGGCGGTGATCCGCAGATACCTTCCGGATACCTTTCTCAACATCAGGCTCAGCCCCGTCGAGATAGCCCGCAGCGGCCCCGCGGAGGTAAGGGAAACGGTCACGCGGCTGGTCAGGCAGTCCGCCGACTACGGGCTTACCGGCATCTGCTGCATCAACATGGACGATACCGTTAAAGACGAAAACGTGGACGCGATTTTTGAGGCCCGGAAGGAACTGCTGGAAGAAGCCGGCGCCTGAAATTTCGGGTTTTCGTCCCTGCGATCCGCGAATTTCAAGGCTGCTTTCCCAAAACTGAAGTTTTGGGAAAGCCTCTCTCTTCAAAAAAAATTCTCCAAAAACGCGCGGAAAACGCTTGCGTTCCGGTGAGAGAGGGTGTATACTCTTACTCATCAGACGTCAGACTAGGAGCCTGTCGCACTTCGTGGATTTTTTGCTCAGGGCGTCTTTGACGCCCCTTCATGCAAAAAATCCCGGTTATCGGGCTCCTGCGGACCTTTGGTCCGATGGCAGTTTGCAAGGTATAAAAATTCACCTTCGTGAATTTTTATGTAATTTATGCGCGAAGCGCAACAAACTGCCAGCAGTTTGCGCGCTTCAGCCGCGACGGCTGCCGGTGGAGAGCGGAAAAATCCGGCGCTTGATTGGAGCGGAGCGGTAATGACAGGTCTTGCCCAGCCCAGGCTGTCGG
>JAISND010000222.1 GCA_031276615.1 Treponema sp.
GCACAAAAACGGAATACACGCTGTTGCCGAGGTTTCCTTTACCATGCAGACCGGTTATCCCTTCAGCTTCGATATTCGTATTATGGGAAGCAGGGCGACAGTGGAGTACAGTTATTCCGCGGGCGCCACTATTGCTGACCGGCCCTCCGGCAAAACAGAACTGAAGCTGTGGCGTCAGGGGCAGGGGAAGACGGCAGTGGCCTTGAACGCTTATGACGCCTATGAACGTCAGTTGCGGTATTTTCTGGATTGTGTGGAAAACAACAGAAAGCCGGAAATCATCACGCCGGAGCAGAGCCGTGAAGTAATAGCCATGATTGACGCCCTGCACCGGTCGGCAGACGGGAAGAAGATCGTTTATCTGTAACCGGGCTTTTAAGGCGGGCCCGGCGGAATTAAACGGAGGGTGTATATGACGAAACGGAGCCTGGCCCTGATCGGCGCCGGTGACCGGGGGTATCATTGTTATGCGCCATATGTAAAAGAAAACCCGTGGAAAGCCGAATTTGTCGCCGTGGCCGAAACGGACGCGAAAAAACGAAACAGCTTCGGCGATGATTTCGGGATTTCTGAACAACTGCGTTTTGATGATTTTCACAAGATGCTGGAACAGCCAAGGCTTGCCGATGCCCTGCTTGTCTGTACCAGCGACAGGCTGCACTTCGAGCCGGCCATGCTCGCCCTGGAAAAGGGCTACCATATCATGCTGGAAAAACCCATGTCCACCGGGCTTGACGAATGTATCGCCCTGGCCGCGGCCTCCGAAAAGTACCATCGCGTTTTTATTCTGTGTTATGTGCTGCGTTATACTGCATTTTTCCAGACAATCCGGAGAATTATTGACAATGGGCACATCGGCAGCGTAAACAGCATTGTCCACATGGAAAACATACCGCTTGTCGATCAGGTACATTCTTTTACGCGGGGTATTTTCCGTAATACCAATGTGGCGTGTCCGATAATTCTGTCCCACTGCTGCCATGATCTTGATGTGATAAGCTGGTTCGCCGGGGCAATGTGCAAAAAAGTTTCTTCCTTTGGAAGCCTCAGTCATTTCCGGAGGGAGAACGCCCCCGCGGGGGCGCCGGAACGCTGCCTTGACGGCTGCCCCGCAAGCGGGACCTGTCCCTACTATGCGCCGAATTACTATCTTACCGAAAACACAGGCTGGCCCACATCGACCATTGGCACGGACATGAGCCTTGAAGGCCGCCTTGCGGCTCTCAGGACCGGCCCCTACGGAAGATGCGTTTACCGATGTGACAACAATGTTGCCGACAATCAGACGGTAATTATGGAATTTGAAAACGGCGTTACCGCGAATTTTTCGCTTCAGCCCTTTGCGGGCGCCAACGGCAGAACCCTGAAAATTACCGGGACAAAAGGCGGGATCCGCGCGGATATGGAAAAAAATTCCATAGAGGTATATGATATTTCAAGCGGTCAGCGGAACAGCATTGCCGTTCCTCCTTCACGCTATAAATACGGCGGAGGTGACCACGGCATTATGGAATATTTTATCACCGGGGCCGCAAAGAATGCGGAAGGGGGGAGGACTTCCATGGGGAGTTCCATTGAAAGCCATCTTATCGCCTTTGCCGCGGAGGAATCCCGAAAGAAGGGCATCGTCGTGAACCTTGACGATTACAGAAAAGGATCCCTGACAGGAGGGGCGGGCTGAGGCGGAAGGGGAGGAGCGGCTGAAATGAAGGCTTTTTTGGGAATAGACCTTGGTACCAGCGCGATCAAGGCCCTGCTCATGGCAGAGCAGGGATCCATCCTCGCGCTGGGAAGCAGTGAGGTCGCTTTTACCGTACCCCGGCCCGCCTTCGCGGAGCAGAATCCCAATGACTGGTGGGACGCTTCCGTCGCGGCGGTACGGCAGGCAATCGCGGCCTGCGGCGAAAAACCGGAGATTGCCGGTATCGGCGTATCCGGCCAGATGCTTGGCAGCGTGCTGGTGGATAAGAACGGAATGGCCGATGAGCACTGCATCATCTGGATGGATCAGCGCGCGTCAAGGGAACGCGACTTTATAGAAAACAAACTCGGCCTTGAATTCATTCTGGACAGGACGGCAAATTATCCCCTGGTCAGCCTCTGGGCGCCCAAGCTGCTCTGGCTGCGTGAAAACGAACCGGAACGCTATGGGCGTATTGACAAGGTGCTGTTTCCCAAGGATTACCTCAAGTACCGCCTTACCGGCGAATACGATATCGACGTAACCGATGCGCCGGGTACGCTGCTTTTCAACACCGCGGAAAGGCGCTGGGATGATGACCTTTTCAGGGCCCTGGACATTCCCCGCAGTTTCGTACCGGAAAGCCTTTCGGAATCCGCCGAAGTTATCGGCTGTCTGGGCAGGCCCGCCGCGGAAGCCCTGGGCCTGCCGGCGGGGATTCCCGTTGTGGGCGGCGGCGGCGACCAGATGTGCGGCGCCGTGGGCCTTGGCGTGGTAAGAAGCGGCGTTGTTTCTTCCGCCATCGGAACATCGGGCTGCGTTTTTTCCCACAGTGATGTCTGTATTACCGACCGCAAGCCCAGGGCGCTGCTGTCCTACTGCCACAGCGTAAGCGGCGCGTACAGCCTGTTCGGCTGTACCCTTTCCGCGGGCGGCGCTTACCAGTGGCTGCGCGGCGCCTTTTTTAAAAACGAAAGAGTCCGGTGGGATACCGGCGGGAAAAAAATTTACGCCTTTATGGATGAGCTTGCGGCCGCCGCGGCCCCCGGTTGCGAAGGGCTTGTTTTCCTTCCCTACCTGAGCGGCGAACGGACGCCCTATCCCGACCCGGACGCGCGGGGTGTTTTTTTCGGCCTGTCCCGGCGCCACGGCGCCGCCGAATTCTGCCGCGCCGTGATGGAGGGCGTGGTGTACAGTCTGCGGGACACGGTGGAAATTTTCCGGGAGCACGGGCTGCGCACAGGCGAAGTACGCGCCGCGGGCGGCGGTTCGGCAAGTCCGCTGTGGCTGCAGATGCAGGCGGATATTTTCAATACGCCGGTTCTTGTTACCAATGTCCAGGAAGCGCCCGCCGCGGGAGCCGCCATGCTTGCCGCGGCCGGCGCCGGCGCCTACACGGATCTCGGGCAGGCAGCCGACAACGTGGTGAAGATCGTCCGGCGCTGCGAGCCGGACGGCGTCCGGGCAAGAATCTACAACGATTATTACGAAACCTACCGCGCCCTTTATCCGGCGCTGCGCCGGCTTTACGCCTCCCAGGCGCGCAGGGTGGAAAAGTGGGGAAGCTCCCCAGAGGACGCATAAATGCGGAAGCCTGCGATCATTCCTTCCATTGCGTCCGCAGACCCGCTGAACCTCGCGGGGGAGATAGACCGGCTGGGGGGAGTCAAAAAACTGCATCTTGATATAGAAGACGGCAACTTTGTTCCCAATATCACCTTCGGCATGAAGACTGTCCGCCGCGTGGCCGGGTACGTGGGGGAAAGTGCGGAGCTTGACGCGCATCTTATTGTTACCAGCCCGGAATGCTGGATCGATGAACTTGCGGACTGCGGCATAAAAAAAATCGCCTTTCACCCGGAAGCGGTGCGCTATCCCCTGGAGATTCTGCACCGTATCCGCCGCCGCGGCCTGGAGGCCGGCTTTGGCCTTGACTTCATCAGCTCCATTGAAAGGATACGCCCCTTTGTCCCGGATCTTGATTACGTCATCGTAATGACCGCGGAACCCGATGGCCGCGGGATGCGCTTCAACCCCCGCATGCTGGAAAAGATCCGTGAAGCCGTGAAGCTCCTTGGCCCGGAAAAGGAAGTTTGGGCCGATGGAGGCATAGGGGAGGATACCATCTCCGCCGTTGCGGCCGCGGGCGCTTCAAATATCATATTGGGCCGTGCCGTTTTCTCGGCTCCCGATCCCCGGCAAAAGATCGAAGAACTGGCGGCGCTTTTATAGGGGATTAGGTCCTGACAGCCTGAATTTTGGCGGAGACAGGCTTTGGGGAAGCTCGGGAAACTCAAGTCTGTGGTGTTAACCCGCTTCCCGCTGCGCCAGCAGGAACAGCAGATCCGAGAGCCGGTTAAAGTAGGGCAGAACCCCCGGCGGCAGTTTCAGCGGGTTTTTGACGGAATCCCGCGCGCGCTCAAGGGCGACCAGGCAGCGTTCCGCACGGCGGCAGACGGTGCGGGCAATGTGGAGCCAGGCTGACGCGGGGT
>JAISND010000279.1 GCA_031276615.1 Treponema sp.
CCCTTTGTTCCCGGAGCGGGCCGGGGGGGGCGGATGAAAAACCGGGGGCCGGAACTTCCGCGGAGATAGGCATTTCCGCCGCGGAATCCCCCCTGGAGGGGGGGGAGCTGCGTTTCGGCCTGACCACGGAGCCGGCGACTCTTGACCCCCTGAGTCCCGCCAATACCGCGGACGGAAGGAGCATCCTTTTTAACGTGTTCGAGGGTCTTGTAAAGCCCGACGCCGAAGGAAAGATCCGGCCCGCGGCCGCCGAATCGTGGACCGTGGAAGACGGGGGCCTGGCCTATGTCTTTACCCTGCGGGAGGGGCTGGCCTTCCACGATGCTTCGCCTGTTACTCCGGAGGATGTCAAGTTCAGCCTGGACACGGCGGCCCGGGCGGGTTTTACGGGCTTCACCCGGATCGAAAAGGTTGAAGCGGGCCCCGGCCGGATCGTCCGGGTGCTCCTCAAAGAGCCTGATCCCGAATTTCTTCCCTATGTTACCATCGGAATCGTGCGGAAAGACAACCCCGACCGGGAGAAAAACGCCGTCGGGACCGGGCCTTTCAGAATCGAAAGTTATACGCCCCAGCAGTCCCTGGTACTGGTAAAAAACCCCCGGTACTGGCAGAAAGGCCTGCCCCATCTGGACAGGGTGAGCTTCGTGTTTGTCGCCGATTCCGACGCCCTGCTTCTGGGCCTCCGGGGGGGGAGTCTTGACGCCGCCAGCGTCACCGGATCCCTGGCGCACCAGCTTGACCGGACGCGGTTCGACGCCGTTCCCGGCTTTTCCGCCTCGGTGCAGCTTTTGGCCCTGAACAACGCGGTAAAACCCTTTGACGAGCTCCGGGTACGGCAGGCCCTGAACTACGGGATAAACCCGCGGGAGATTATCGACACCGCCTTTTACGGCGAGGGGGAGCCGTCGGGAAGCCCCCTCATCCCCGGCCTTGTTCAATATTACGACAGTTCCCTGAAGAACCCCTACCCCTTTGATCCCGCCAAAGCCCGGTCACTGCTGGCGGAAGCGGGCTACGGGGAAGGGCGCGGTAAAATCTCCCTGGAGATCACCGTCCCGGCCAACTATACCATGCACGTCGATACGGCCCAGGTCATCGTCAACCAGCTTTCGGCCATCGGCGTCTCCGCCACGATTAAACTGGTGGACTGGGCGACCTGGCTTTCCGACGTGTACCGGGGCAGAAACTATCAGGGAACGATTATCTCCCTGGACGCCGAAAACGTGTCTCCCCGCGGCTTTCTTGCCCGCTACCTCTCCGGCGGGGGGAGCAATTTCCTGAACTTCAAAAACGCCGGCTACGACCGGGTCTATCAGGCGGCCCTGGCCGAAACCGACGAAGCAAAACGGGTTGATCTCTACAGGGAAGCCCAGCGGATCATTTCGGAGAATGCCGCCGGCGTCTACATCCAGGACATTGTCGGTTTCAAGGTTTTCCCCAAAGGGCGTTTCCGGGGAGTGCTAAACTATCCCCTTTACGTGATAGACCTCTCCTCCATCTATCAAATCAGGCAGGGGCCCTGACCATGTATTTTATCGCGCGGCGTCTGGCCATTTCCCTGGCAACCCTTTTTCTGGTTTCGGTGATGTGTTTCCTCGCCTTCTCCGTCATCAGGGGCGACCCCGCCAGCCTCATACTGGGAACCGGCGCAAGCGCGGAGCAGGTGGCGGCGCTGCGGGAAGAGATGGGCCTTGACCGGAGCCTGCCGGAACGTTACCTGGCCTGGCTTGGCAATTTCCTTGCCGGGAATTTGGGGAACTCGGTGCGGTTCAGGGGCGAATCCATTGCCGGCATGATTCGGGAGCGGCTGCCCGTCACCTTCAGCCTGGCGCTTCTTTCGCTTTTCTTTATCCTCGCCCTTTCCTTTCCGGCGGCGCTTTTTTCGGTGCGAAAGGAGGGGGGCTTCACCGACCGTCTGATGAACATCTTCACGGCGACAGGCATCGGCATGCCGGGGTTTTTCCTGGGGGTGCTGTTCATCTGGATCTTCGGCATAAGCCTGCGCTTCTTCAGCCCCGGCGCCTATGTTGGCTACCGGGAAAATTTTCCGGCCTTTGCCGCCTACCTCGTATTCCCTGCCCTGGCAATCGCCCTGCCCAACGCGGCCATTCTTGTCAAATTCCTGCGGACATCCCTTTTCAGGGAACAGCGGAGCGACTATGTCCGCACGGCGCGCGGCAAAGGGGCAGGCCGCCGCTTTGTGCTGTACCGCCACGTGCTGAGGAACGCGGTAATCCCGGCGCTCGCGATTCTGGGCATGATCGTCGCGGAAGTTTTTTCCGGGAGCATCGTGATAGAGCAGGTTTTTACGATTCCCGGAATAGGCAGGCTTCTCATCACGTCCATCACTTCCCGTGACTATCCCCTGATCCAGACCCTGGTGGTGTACATCGCCTTTGTGGTGATTGCCGCGAATACCCTGGTGGACATGGCGATACAGCTTGTCGATCCCCGGATACGCCTTGAGGCGGAAGCCCCGTGAATACGGAACTGAAAACCGGCGCCGTCCTCTGCGCCCTCATTGCCGCCCTTTCCGCCGCAAGCCTTTTCCGTGTTCCCCGCGATTACAACGCGATGGACAGCGGCCGCCGCTTTCTCCCGCCCGGCGCGTCCTGCCTTCTGGGCACGGACAATTTCGGCAGGGATGTCTTTTCCCGAATTATGATCGGCGGCAGGTATACCCTTCTCCTTGCCTCCTGCACGGTTGCCGCCGCGGCTGCCGCGGGTACCGCGCTGGGCCTCGCTTCCGGCTACGCCGGCGGGATATTGGACGAGATCGTTATGCGCCTTATGGACGCCCTTTCTTCCTTTCCGGGTATCCTTCTTGCCCTGGTGATGGTGGCGCTTTTCGGCAACAGCCAGTTCACCCTTTTTACCGCCCTTCTGGTTTTATTCATCCCCGGCTTTACCCGGATCATGCGCAGCGGGGCGCTGCAGTACAAAACAAGGGATTTTATTCTGGCCGAGCGGATACTTGGCGCGTCACAGGGACGGATAATTTTTATCCACATTCTGCCGAACCTGGCCCCTTCCCTTCTTTCCGCCGCCGTTCTCGGAATTTCCAACGCCATCCTCGCCGAAGCCACCATGAGTTACCTGGGTCTTGGCATTCAGCCCCCAACGCCGAGCTGGGGACGCATGCTGTCCGAATCGCAGAACTTTCTCTTCAACGCGCCCTGGTGCGCCCTTGCGCCCGGCGTTTTCATCATGCTCACGGTCATCGGCTTTCACTGCCTGGGCGAAGGCATACGCCGCGCCCGGACCGGCGGCGCGGGTCTGTAGGCGGACGCGGTGGCGCTGCTGGAAGCGCGGAACCTTTCCGTGGGAATAAAAAAGAGAAACAGGGCCCGTCTTGCCGCCGTGGACGGAATCAGCTTCGACATCGGGGCGGGCGAAATCATCGGCCTTGTGGGGGAATCGGGCTGCGGCAAAACCCTCAGCGCCCTTTCCATTCCCGGCCTGCTTCCACCGGAGGCGGAAGTCACCGGCGGCTTCCTCGGATTCGATGTGCGGAGGGATGTCCGGGGAAGCGCCCCGGCCGGACCCGGCGCGGACGCCGCGGCGGTTGATCTTCTTTCACTCGGCGAAAAGGAACTTCGCCGCGTCAGGGGAAAAGACATCTCCATGATCTTCCAGGAGCCGCGGCAATCCCTCAACCCCCTCCTCCGCGCGGGCGGCCAGATTGCCGAGGCGCTGACACTTCACGGCCTCGCGGACGCGAAGACCGCGCGGCGGGAAGCGCTGGCGCTTCTTGAAAAGCTCGGCCTTGACGAACCGGAAAGAATCTTCGCTTCCTACCCCCACCAGCTTTCCGGGGGCATGTGCCAGCGGGTGATGATCGCCATTGCCGCGATCTGCCGGCCAAGGCTCCTCATTGCCGACGAACCCACCACGGCGCTTGACCCGGCGGTCCAGGTTCAGATTACCGGACTTCTGGAAAAAATCAACCGCGGCTTCGGCACGGCGATTCTCTTTATCTCCCACGATCTTTCGCTTGTCCGCCGTTTCTGCGCCCGCACCCTTGTGATGTACGCGGGCAGAATAGTCGAGGAAGGAAAAACCGGCCCGCTCTTTTCCGATCCGCGCCACCCCTATACGCGGGGCCTCATCGGGGCGATCCCTTCGCCCGCGCGCAGGGGCAGGCCCCTCGCGAACATACCCGGCAAGGTTCCTTCGATAGGGGAGCCACGGCGCGGCTGCCCCTTCGCGCCCCGCTGCCCCCAAGCGGAACCCGTCTGCGCCGCGGCTTTTCCGGAGGCGCTACACCTGGACGGCGGCCACCGGGTCTATTGTGTGTGTGCCGGCAAAAACTGCTGATGAAAAACTCTCAGGCCAATATACTTTGCCGCGGTCGATCCCTACCCGCCGGTTTCGGAAAAGTTGATACCGGAATCGGCATGAGGCATACTGACATGGCGGGGGCGCCAATCCCGCCGTTCACTTACCTGTAGAGTCCGCCTTCGCAGCCTTCGCAATTCATTTGTATACAAGACGCTGTTTCGGGT
>JAISND010000284.1 GCA_031276615.1 Treponema sp.
GGATTCCGGCTGCGCGGTTACCGTCGGGGGAAAAGCCTCCGCCGGGATTCGGGTCAAGGTGCAGTTTGCCCTGGACAATATCCCAATCAGCATGAGCGGCACGGTACGTTCCGTTGAACTTAAAGAGGATATCAACCGTTCCGTTCTGCACATAGAGGGGGATCCCCTTCCCCTGGAAACGAGGAACCAGATTCTCGGCGAGGTCTTCGGCATGCTTCCGGATGAGGATGAAGAGGAACTGCCCTTCCGTCTGCTTGACGAAGAAGCCGAAGGAATAATCGATCAGAGCGGCGCCGGCAGCGCCGGCTGAGCCTGGCGCGAAGGATAACGGCATGTACAGTCACGGCGGACAGACCCTTTCCATCTGTATTTCCCTTTTGGTTTTTTTTGCCCCTGCCGATCCGCTTTCCGCCCAGACGCCCATCCTGAATTCCTACCAGCAGAATTTTATCCGGGCGAATCTTTCCATGAAAGCGGATATCCTCAGGGACGCGGCTACCGACGGGCGGGCAAAAGAGTTCATCGGCCAGCTCTATGAATTCGCCCTGAATTTCGCGCTTCAAAACGCTGAAATACTGAAGGACGATCCCGACATGACAAGCCTTGTCGGCATTGCCGCGAAAGGCGCGGGGGATTCGGAGTACAGGGCAAGCGTTGATACCCTCTGGCAGGTTTTTCAGGCCTACCCGGATTCCTTCAGCCGCGTGACGATTCTGGAATCCCTTGCCGTTCTCGGAAAGGGAAACGCCCGGCTTGTTGAAAATCTCAACCGGTACCTTGAGGGCCAGAACCGGCTTTTCCGCGGCGGGATAAAGACGGATTACCCTTCGGTATCGGCCTGCGTAAGCGCGCTTGGCCAGGTGGGAGACGCCTCTTCCTTTCCGGCGCTTTTTTCCACCCTGACCGCATCCTATCCGGAAAACATAGGCCGCCTGGCGGCGGGGGCGCTGGATTCCCTGCCCGGCGATTACAGACAGTTCCTGATCGACGTGATCCGCAGAAACCCGCCTGCGGACAAACTCGCGGCCCTGAAAACGGGTACCGGTAACAGCCGTCTTGGCCCTTCGGAACAGGGACAACTGGCCGAAACCGCCCTTGGGCAGGGCCTTGTTTCCCGGGAAGGGGACGAGGGGGACGCCGTGCTTGCGGAATTGCGCTATACCGCCATAGAGACCTTTATCCGGCTCCGGTGGACGCCTGGAAGCGGCCTTGCGGTCAGGCATTTTTACCGGGTTCAGGCGGATTACCAGCACGGGAAGGTTTCCAGGGAACGCTTCATGGAGGCAATTGACTGTCTGGCTGTCATGGAAAGTCCCGAGGCAGCCCAGGCCCTGGCCTTGTACCTGGGGCTTGTCAACGCCCAGACCGAAAAAAGCGGAACCTGTGACGAAACTCTTGTTCTCGCGGTGATCAGGGCATTGGGAAGCATCGGAGACAAATCCGCCTTTGATCACCTTTTGTATATCTCTTATTTACCCTACCCCGATCATATTCAGGCCGCGGCAAAGGAGGCCCTGATCCGTCTTAAATGGTAAAAGGTCTTAAACTTACTCCGGTACTGGCCGCGGCCGCAGGCTGCGCGGCAGGTTTCTACGTTCTTAACCCTCTTTTCCGTTCAGGCCCGGGCATGGGGGCTGTCTTTCCTGTCCTGTTTGCGCCCGTCGCGGCGATATGCTTTTTCAGATCCCTGGCAGCCTGCCGCGCCGGCGGGTTTCTTGCGCCTGACGCCGCGAAAAATGCCGGTTTGCGGGCATGCCCGGGGCGCCGTTTCGCGGGCCTCGCCAATTTTTACCTTGCCGCCTTTGCCGCGGGCCTCGCTCTGGGACTGGGCGCGGGCGGGACAATTCCCCGGGGAAACAGTTACGGCCTGCCCCCCGAATCCCTGCGGGGGCTGAGCGGCGTGCTTCTGGAAGATCCGGGGCCGGCGGCCGGCGGAAAGGTAAGGGCCGCGCTTTCCCTGCGGGAAAGCCTCGGCGCCGGCGGGGCACGGGTTTCGGCCAGGGGCAGTATCCCCGTATACTTTCCCCCGGAGGCGGGCGGCAGGCTGAGGGAATTCGGCAGGGGAACCCTGATCTTTGCCGAAGGCCGGCTTGCCGGATACGACAGGGGCCGGGCGGAAACGGGAAAGGGCGGCGGTGATTTTTTTGTCTCCGAAACGCTGCATGTGTTAAAACCCGCCGCCGCGCCGGAACGTTTCCGGACCGGCCTGAGACTCGGCCTTGCCGGCCGTTTTACCCGCGCCCGGCCGCCGGTTTCGGTTTTCGGCAAAACCCTCCGCGCCGGGGAGGACTGGGGGGGACTCTCCCTTGCCCTGCTTTTGGGCATCCGCGACAGTCTTGATTCCGGCCTTGCCGGGCTTTACCGGGACGCGGGCTGTTCCTATGTGCTGGCCCTTTCGGGCATGCACCTCGCGGTACTTGCCGCGCTTGTCTCTTTCCTGCTCAAAAAACCGCTGGGCCTGAAATTTTCAGCCCTTGCCGGGGCCCTCATAATTTCTCTGTACTGCCTTTTTGTCGGTTCCCTTCCCAGCCTTAACCGGGCTGTCCTGATGTACCTGCTGGGCGTTCTGGCGATACTGGGCGCCCTGCCCCGGGAACCCCTTTCCCTTTTGTCCCTGTCTTTTCTCATCCAGCTTGTGCTTTCGCCGCGCTCGGGCTTTTCCCTTTCGTTCATCCTTTCCTATCTGGCCCTGGCGGGCATTCTGATCGTCGGGGAATCGTTATGCGATATTTTTCCCGGAAAGATACCCGAAGGCCTTTTAAAGCCCCTGTCCGCGTCCCTTGGGGCGTTTCTTGTCACCGCCCCGGTTACCGTTTATTTTTTCGGGACGCTCCGGCCTGCCGGTATCCTCGCCGGCCTCGCGCTGGTTCCCCTTACAACCGCCTTTATGACGGTCTCCCTTGCCTGGCTGCCGCTGGATTTGTTCTCGCCCTTCCTGTCCGGCCTTCTTTCGCCGCTTCTTTCGCTGCTCTACGGCCTTATGGAAAAGACAGTCGGCCTTGCCGCGCGCGTGCCCGGTCTTGCGGAGATGCCGCTTGTCCCCGTCACGCTCCTTTCGCTGGGACTGTCGGTTTTTGTTGTATGTCTCGCCTCCGTACTCCGTTTAAAGAGAAGCAGGATGCTTTCCTTTGCCTGAAAAAATGACGGGGATCAATTACAATTCCGTTTCCGGGCTGAGGGCCTTTCTTGAAAAAGAGGGCATCGGGATGCGGAAAAGATTCGGCCAGAATTTTCTGATAAACGGGGACATCAGGCTGAAGCTGGTGGAAGCCCTTGGGGGGGAAGATCCGCCGGACGCGGCTCCGGGCGAAGTCTGGGAGATTGGTCCCGGCATCGGGGCAATGACCCGGCTTCTCCTCGACCGGGGTTTCAGGGTACGGGCCTTTGAAATTGATCCGGGCTTTGCGAGGGTTCTCAGGGATCTCTTTCGGGATGACAGGAATTTTATCCTTGTTGAAGGCGACGTGATGAAAACCTGGCCCGCGGCGCCCGCGGCGCCTTTTCTGCTGGGAAACCTCCCCTACAACATAGGAGCCGCCCTGCTGGGGAATTTAACCGAAAGGGGCCGTTTCTTCAGGCGCGCGGTGCTTACGGTCCAGAACGAGGTGGCCCTCCGCATGGGCGCCCGCCCCGGTTCTCCGGACTATTCTTCTTTTTCCGTACTCTGTTCCTCGGTGTATACGGTACGGCTCCTTATGCCTGTACGGGGCGCTTCGTTCTATCCCAGGCCCAATGTCGATTCCAGGGGCGTCGTACTGGAACTCCGTGAGGGCGCCGGCGCGGATACCTATCCCCCCTGTTTTTACCCCCTGGTACGGCGGCTTTTTTCTTCCCGCCGCAAGATGATTAAAAACAGGCTGCGCGATTTTATCGCCGGCCCGGACGCCGGCGGACTCTGCGCGGAGCTTCTGCGCTCAAGCGGCCTCAGGGGGGACGAGCGCGCCGAAAACCTGGGCATTGATGATTTTCTGGC
>JAISND010000286.1 GCA_031276615.1 Treponema sp.
TATAAATTATTGTCAACAATCGGCCAGGGCGGACGCATATAAACGTGATACCGCGGCGGACGGTAATTTCCTCCGGCCTATGCGCCCCGTGGTAAAACGTATTGGTTTTTAAGTAAACACCTGGGTGACAGACATTAATTACTTGAGGCTGTTCCAAAACTGAAGTTTTGGAACAGCCTCACTTGACAAAAATGCATATTTTTGGAATATTTATACATTCCCGGAATTCCGGAGAAAAAGGCGGGTGACATGATACGGACAGCGGAAAGGAAAACCACGGCAGCCGAAACTCCCGGCGGTTTCGATCATGGAGAGGAATTTCACAATGGAAAAATTTACTGCGCCAATTGCATCCATTGCAAACTGATCCCCGCCAAACCGGAAGGGGAGATGGCCTACGTTCTCAGGATTCGCTGCGCCGCCGGAAAATGGAAGAAAAAACTCGGCGAGGAAAAAATGTACAAATATTGTACCATAACCCGGCGTTACCTTGACTCCTGCGATGCCTACGAGGAAATGGGCGATACCAGGGAATTCCTGCGGGAACTGCGGAAAACCCTTCCCGGCAAGGACGAACCCTGTCTTTTTATCCAGGACGGTATCAATTAGCCTGTGTTCCGGCAAAAACATATGCCAAAAATATTCAAGCCAATATACTTTGCCTTGAGTGTTTCTTTCAGGTTTTTGCCGGCCCATGGCGGACGCTAATTGTCTGTCAGGTCCGCGAAGCGCGCCCCGATATACCGCGCAAGGTCCCCGGGCGCAAGCAGGATCTGCAGGCCGCGCTCTCCGGCGCTTACGGCGATGGAATCGAAAAGCCCGGCGGTTTCGTCTATGAATGTGGGAAACTGCTTCTTCATGCCGACAGGCGAACAGCCGCCGCGGACATAGCCGGTAAGGGGCTTGATATCCTTTACGGGAACAAGGGCGGCGCTTTTTTCACCGGCCGCCCTGGCGGCCTTTCTCAAATCCAGTTCGTCCGTTGCCGGGACGCAGCAGACAAAACAGGCGCCGCCCGCGCCCCGCAGTACCAGGGTCTTGAAAATCCGCCCGGGCGGTATATCAAGAAATTCCGCGGCGTGAAGGGCGGAAAGATCCGATTCGTCAACAGGGTACTCCTTTACGCTGTAGCCGATACCGGCGGCGTCAAGAAGCCTTAAAACATTTGTTCTGGGGGAATTTGTTTTTTTCAGATCCGCCTCCGCGTCTGTTGCTTTTCCGGAACCGGCTCAATTCCTCAAAGGCATTGCCGGAGGAATTTCAGCACCCCGGCGCCGCTGGGCGGACAGCCGGGGCAATGGGCGGAAAAACCGGAACAGCAGCGCCCTATTCCGAGTTTCCCCTTTTTCCCGCGAAAACCCTGGCCGATGGACAGCTTTCCGCCCAATCCCTCAAGCTCCGCCTGGTCCATGCGGGAAAGGGCGTACACAAGAGCCGCGTAACAGGCGCTGCAGGCCTCCGCCCCGGCGATGTGTTCCGCCAGCCGCCTGACCTTGCCCTGCGGACGCGGAGCGGCGCCGGCGGCCTCCGCTCCGGCCGCGCCGTCAAGCGCGCGCACCGACGCCCTTGAAAGATCCGCGCTTCCCACGCCGAGTTTTTCGGCAAGGCCGATGTAGGGAATTTCCTGTAACGTGTAACCCATCTGCTCCGCGGCCCAGGCGTCGCAGAGCACGGGGTCACGGGCGGCGAAGAGACGCCCCGCGTAAACCGGGTTTCCCCCTTCCTCAAAATCAAGATCCCCGCAGATTCCGTCCACCACAATAAAGTCGTTACGCGCAACCGTGTTGAGATGGGCAATGGGCCTGGTCAGCCCCAGGCTGTGAAAGCGCCGCTTTTCCCTGTCCGGGATAATCCCCTTGTTGTTCTTGAGGGCGCAGGTAAGAAGGGTTTGGCAATGGCCTTTCATCACCGGAAGGTTGATCATAAAATCAACGGCCAGGGCGCTTTCGCAGATTTCGATGTTCATGCCTTTACAGCCGCAGGCCCTTGCCCGGTCTTTCTGGGTGTCTATAAGCTCAATCCCCGTTTCTCCGGCAAGTTTCCGGTAACCGCAGACGGAAAAGGCATCGGCCGTGCGATCGCCGACCCAGGAACCTTCAAGTATCACCAGATTGGCGAAACCGTTCTTTTTCAGGTAAGAGACAAGCCCCGCGGCGATTTCAGGGTGGGTGGTAGCCCCTTCCGAAGCCGGACGGGAAACCACAAGATTCGGCTTGAGGCCTATCCGCTTCTCACGGCTGCCTATCAGATCGGCAAGCCCCGCTTCTTCCGCAAGGCGGATCGCCATTGCCGCGGGATCCTTCCCGTAGATGACAAGGATCTCATTTTTTTCCATTGGGTGACTCCCCCGCGCCGGCCCCTCCGGAAATTTCCGCAGGCGGCCCTGCCCTGGTGACGGTAAGCTCCATGACGCGGTGGCGCAGCACCTTCGACACCCTGATGGACAGGCCGTTACTTTCAAACACATCCCCCGGCCGGGGCAGGCCGCCGAGCTTTTCAAGCGCCCAGCTTCCCGCGGTGATGCCCGGAATCACGCCGCGCGGAACGCCGCCCTCCTGCCCGGAACCGGCCGGTCCGGCGGCTTCGATTGCGCCAAACATATCCCTGAGGTTCACGCTTCCCAGCACGATGAAAGCGCCGTCATCTGTTTTCCGGACAGGCTCCACCACCTCGTCATGCTCGTCCCAGATCTCGCCGACCAGTTCCTCGACAATATCTTCGATGGTAACTATTCCAAGGGTACCGCCGAACTCGTCAACCAGTACCGCCATGTGCGCCCTTTTCCGCTGCAGCATGCGCAGAAGCCTTGAAATTTTTATCGTCCTGGTTACAAAGATCACCGGCTTGAGAATGGAAGCGGGCGGGCGGCCCCGGCCGATCACCTCGTGGTGGAAATCCTTGAGGAGTATGACTCCGGTGATGTTGTCGATATTGTCCCGGTAAACAGGCAGCCGGGAAAAGCCGGTCTGCGCGAATTTCAGATCGATTGATTCGGCGCTGTCAGTCTCGGAAACGGCGGCAATGTCAACGCGGGGCGTGAAGATCTCCGCCGCGGTAAGATCGTCAAACTCGATCACCTGGCGGATCATCTCTTCTTCCTGTTTATTAATGCCCCCTTCCTGACGAACCTCTTCCACAAAGGTCAAAAGCTCGTCCTCGGTAACGGAACGGCTGCCCCTGGCGGGGAAAATCCGCACGATAAGTTTCTTCCAGCCCGCGGCAAGGGAACTGAGGGGTGTAAAGACAAGCATGAAAAAGCGCATCAGCGGCGCCGCCCTGATGGCGGTAAACTCCGGCGATTCCTTCGCGAGGGTCTTGGGGCTTATCTCCCCGAAAACCAGCACCAGTACCGTCATGACCAGGGTCGCGACGCTTACCCCTTTGGAACCGAACAGCCCCACAAAGAATACCGTTGCCAGGGCCGACGAAGCGATATTGACAATGTTATTCCCGATAAGCACCGAAGAGAGAAGCCTGTCGTAAGACTCAAGGAGCTTCAGCGCGAGCCTGGCGCGCCTGTTCCGCGCGGCCAGATTTTTCAGCTTGATGCGGTTGAGCGAGGAAAAGGCCATCTCGCTGGCGGAAAAAAACGCCGAAAACCCGAGCAGTACCACAAGGGAGACAGGGAGGGCAAGGGTATGTATGTCCATCATTTAACCACGATATTCACCAGCCTGTCCGGTACGGTGATTACCCTGACTGTGGTTTTGCCCTCCGTCCACCTGGCCGTACCGGGCAGGGCACGGGCCGTCTTTTCGAGGGCCTCCTTCGGGGTTCCGGCCGCGGCGGTGAACCTGTCACGGATTTTACCGTTTACCTGGACGACGATGGTTACCTCTTCGTCGACGGTGAGCCGTTCGTC
>JAISND010000085.1 GCA_031276615.1 Treponema sp.
TCAAACCCGTACTGGCCCAGGAGATCCGCCAGTTCTTTTGCCCGCCCTTCGGAACCGGGGTCCAGGGCAATTGAAACAAACATACATCAAGATTACAAAAAAAAGGGGGCTTTGTAAACATGGCTGCCGAATATCACGCCAATGAATGATAGAAAGAATTAGCTCTCCC
Source organism: Treponema sp. (assembly GCA_031276615.1). GTDB lineage: Bacteria > Spirochaetota > Spirochaetia > Treponematales > Breznakiellaceae > JAISAK01. The sequence goes on from JAISND010000085.1 coordinate 170, forward strand.
GCGGGGAAGTTTATACCTGTCATTCGTTGGCGTCCCTGCCGCAGGGAACAGAAAAAAGCCGGGGTGTAAACAGGGGAATGGTACCTGACACCCTGTTTTTTCCCGCCTGTCGTGGTATCACCTGTATATGCGCTTGCCCGGCATCCGAAGCATTGATCTCTGGACGGAAAACACCGTTAATTATAGAATAAAAGAAGAATGAATACCAAACGGCTTGCTGCGGGGCTTGTACTTTTCCTGCTGGTTTTTGCAGGCGGGTTTGCCCAGGACGCCAGATTCGGGGACAGCATTTTTTCTCCCTTCGTGTCCCAGTTGACCGCGGAAACCAGGAACAATCTGGTCAGGCTTAGCTGGATTGATTCCCGCGATGTCCGGGGGCCGGTATATATATTCCGGTCGGTCCGGCCCTTTACCGGAACGAATCCCCCGGATATGAAACCCGTTGAACTTCCCTACGGAACCCAGTCCTATGTTGACGAAACGGAAGGTTCCGGCAGAATCTATTACTTTGTCGCCGCGAGTGATACCCGGGGACAGCGTTACGACATCTTTATTCCGTTCAATAACACGACGGTTGTGAATTTTCCCGATTCTTTCCGCGAAGAACCGGGGCCGGCAAACCAGGCGGCATTTCGTGCCTCCGGTGGGATATCCGGCATCGCGGCCCGGGTTCAGGGCGAGGCCGTTCTCGTCTCCTGGCAGCCTGCCGGAGCGGAAAAGAACACCGTCCTTTACCGGAGCAGCCGCCCCATCCGGCAGGTTTCCGATCTGCCCGGCGCGGTTATTGTCCAGTCCGGCGGCGGCTCTCCCTTTGTTGATTATCCGGTGCCCGGCGCCGCCTGTTATTACGCGGTTGTTCTTGAGGAGGAACTTGCCGGAGGATACGCGGCAATCAATCCCGGCGTCAACGCGACAATCCAGCCTGTTGAGATAAAGGCCGCCGCGCAGGACGCTCCGCCGGCACTTCGGCCCCTGCCCCTGCCCTCCCTGTCGTTGTACAATACCGTGCCCGGCGGGGATTTCGCCGACATTCCGAAACCGGCTCCCCTGAGCGAAAGCTCCGCCAGGGCCCTTGAAAGCGTTCAGCGGGCAAAACCCCATCCCCCGGCGCAAAAAAAACCCAGGGCCTTCCTGGGGGATCTTGAAACGCCCGCGGGCGGGGAGGAATCGGGGCTGCGAAGCATCGTGCGGGGCGCCTTTTTGAACCGTGACTGGCAGACGGCGCAGGCGGAACTGCTCCGCTACCTTTCCCTGCCGCATTCGGCCAATGTCGAAGCCCGGGCGCGTTTTTACCTTGGTCAAACTTATTACTATACCGCCAAAAACAGGGAAGCCTTAATCGAATTCCTCTTTGTGCAGTCCTGGTATCCCGATGAGGCAAACGAGTGGATCGAGGCGGCCCTGGCGGCAATAGTGCAATGAATCGCGGTTCCCGCTGCCGGAATTCATTTTCCGGCTTGCCGGACAGGCCCTGCAGCCCAAACTTAGCCCCGCTGTCCTCATATTAAAGTACCAGGCGCCAAAAATAAATACCTTTCAGCGAATATGTATCATAATGATCCAAATTCGGCCTGTTTTGGGCCGAATGGGTCAAAAGGAAACCAAATGGAACCTTTTCGGCATGGGTCAGGCCCTCCCGTCCCCCGCGGCGCCGGAAAAACAGGCCGGTTTCGGCGTTTTTATTCCTTATAATACAAGGAATTACGGCATTTCTGACCAATTTGATAAATATTTCCCTTTCCGCCCTGTTCTTGGCACGGTTCTTGCTTGAATAATGGTACAAGACCAAGGAGGCGTTAATGACCGCGATAAAAGAAAAGAAAACGAAGAATACGGTAAAGTACAGTTCTGACGAAAACGTTCTTTCCACGTATCTCCTGGAGATCAACCGCATTCCCCTTTTAAGCAGGGAAGAGGAAGACTCGGCTGCCCGCGCGGCGGCACAGGGGGACAGGGCTGCCCGCGAAAAACTGGTAAACGCAAATCTGCGTTTTGTGGTAAATGTGGCAAAGAAGTACCAGGGCCAGGGCATGCCTCTCTCCGACCTCATCAGTGAAGGCAACATCGGCCTTCTCCAGGCTGTGGATCGTTTTGACAGTGAAAAGGGTTACCACTTTATCTCCTACGCCGTGTGGTGGATCCGCCAGGCCATACTCAAGGCCATCTGCGAAAAATCCCGGATGATCCGGCTGCCCCTTAACCGGGTAAACGAGCTGATTCAGATTGAAAAGGCCCGCAAGGTACTGCAGGAGCACAACAGCGCGGAAGCGGAGATCCGCGAGATTGCCGGTTTCCTTGACATGGACAGGGAGCTTGTGGCCGACCTTATCGGCATCAGCAGGAGCATGGTTTCCCTTGAGAATCCCGTCTACCCCGGCCAGGAATCCTCGCCCATCGGCGATTTTATTGAGGATATGCAGTACAGGGCCCCCGAAGAAAAAGTGGTACAGAACGCGCTTGAAAGTGATATTGAAGAAGTGCTGGAAAGCCTGGACAAAAAGGAAGCGGATATTATCCGGTTCCGCTACGGCCTTGGAAACCGCGCGCCCATGTCCCTCAAGGAAATCGGAGCGCGTTTCAAGCTGACCAAAGAGCGCATCCGCCAGATCGAGAAGAAGGCCATGCTCCGGCTGAAGAATCCGGTCCGCATGCAAAAACTCGAAGCCTATGTGGCCTAAGTCCGCGGTCTGTCCGCAGGGCAGCAGGGCGGGGGCATATAAAGTTGTTGGCGAACCTTATTCGACAGAAACTGAAGTTTCTGAACAACTCTGATATCTGTTTAAGTCCGCGAAAATCAGCGTAATTCGCGGACGGTTTTTCTTAAGCAAACGCCTGTATCGCCGCGCGCCGTTTTTTGGACGGCCCTTCGATTTTTCGCGCTATTCCCGCAGGTCCTCAACCACGGCGTCTTCCACGGTCTGCGCGGCGGCCTCCACATCGGCTTTGCTTATCCCGCTTATTTTAAGGGTAGCCCTGCGGCGGGAAAGGTCGTCCCCCTCGCCCGAAACAAAGGCAACGATATTGCCGCCCCTTTCCGCTACGGCGCCGGCGAATTTCGCAAGCTGTCCGGGTTTCTCGCTCATGCTAAGGGTGATCCGTATGCCGGGGTGCCACGCGCCGAAGGCGTTGAGAAACACACGGAAAAGATCGGTGTCGGTGATAATGCCCACAAGCAGCGAGCCTTCGCCCCCGGCAAGGGGCTTAATCACCGGCAGACAGCCAATCCCCCGGTCCACCATTATCCGCGCCGCTTCCTCGACCACTTCCTCCTCCCCGACGGTGATCACGTTTCTTTCCATGATTTTTTCAACGTTGAGTTTTGAGAGAAGGTAGCTGATCTCGTACATGTCAAGGGTGGTCGCCGGCGAGGGGCCGGCCTTGATCAGATCCTTCCTGGCAAGAATGCCTGTCAGGTTGTTGTTCCTGTCCAGCACCGGCAGGTGCCCGATCTTCTCCCGGTCCATCAGGGAACGGGCATCGGAGAGCGACATTTCGGGATGTATAAAAACAGGGTTTCTTGTCATCACACGGGAAATAATCATCGTTAACCTCCTAAATACGCGGTACGGACGGCGTCATCCCGCGCCAGTTCCGCCGCGGCTCCGCTCTTAATTATCTCTCCGGTTTCAAGTATATAGGCCCTGGAAGCAATGCCGAGCGCCCTGTAGGCGTTCTGTTCGACAAGAAGTATGGTCGTCCCGGTTTCGTTGATGTTTTTGATAACCGAAAAAATTTCATCTACCAGAATCGGCGCGAGGCCCATGGAAGGCTCGTCCATAAGGAGAAGCCGGGGCTTCGCCATAAGGGCCCGCCCCATGGCAAGCATCTGCTGTTCGCCGCCGGAAAGGGTACCCGCCACCTGGCGCGCGCGTTCCTTCAGGCGCGGGAAAATGCCGAAGACGGTTTCCATGTCCCGGCGGACGCCCCGGATATCCCGCCGCGCGTAGGCGCCCATTTCGAGGTTGTCCCGGACGCTGAGGTTGGCGAATATCCGCCTGCCTTCGGGAACCTGCGCCAGTCCCGCCGAAACGACGCGATCCGGCGGCAGGGCGCTGATGTCACGGCCGTCAAAGACCACCCTGCCCGAAGCTTTTTTTATGATGTTCGAAACGGCGTGCAGGGTGGTGCTTTTCCCCGCGCCGTTGGAACCGATAAGGGTGATGATTTCACCCGCGGCCACTTCAAAGGAGATGCCCCGGAGCGCGCGAATCGCGCCGTAGTGGACGCTCAGTCCTTCCACTTCAAGCATGGCTTCGCCCATCAGAGACCTCCGGCCTGCCCGCCGGCCCCGGGGATTTCGGCGGCCCCGGAACCAAGGTAGGCCTTGATCACCGCGGGGTCCTTCCGTATCTCTTCGGGCCTGCCGGCCGCGATGGTACGGCCGTAATCGAGAACCATGATACGCTCGCAGATACCCATCACCAGCCGCATGTCGTGCTCGATGAGAAGGATGGTCAGGTGAAATTCGTTCCTGACAAAAGAGATGAGCTTCATAAGCTCCCCGGTTTCCTGGGGGTTCATGCCGGCGGCCGGCTCATCGAGGAGCAGGAGGCTGGGGCCGGAAGCAAGGGCGCGGGCGATCTCCAGCTTGCGCTGCTCTCCGTAGGGAAGGTTACGCGCAAGCTCGTGCTTCTTTTTGTCTATTTTGAAAAGCGAAAGCAGTTCACCGGCGCGGCTTGTCATCCGTTCCTCGTCAAGGCGGAAACGCTTAAGCCTCAGCACCACATCCAGGGGATTCACCGCCCGGCCCGAATGCAGGGCGATGCGTATATTGTCCTCGACGCTCAAATTGGAAAACAGCCTGATGTTCTGGAAAGTCCGGGCTATGCCGATACGGTTGAGCTTCGCGGGACTGAGTTTCTCCGCGTGGTAAATGTTTCCCCGCAAATCATAAAATTCCATCTCCCCTTCCGATGGCGCGTAGATTCCGGAAAGCATGTTGAACACCGTGGTCTTTCCCGCCCCGTTGGGGCCGATAAGGCCCACCAGTTCCCCCTGGTAAAGCTCGCAGGAAAAACCGCTCACCGCCTTAAGCCCCCCGAAATCTATCGAGAGGTTCTGCACCCGGAGCCTCGGTCCGGCGGCGGCCCGGTCCGTCCCGCTCACAGGGGTTCCCCTTCCCCGCCCTTCGTTCCCGCGGACCGTCCGAAACGCCGGCAGAGGGCGGCAAACGAAAGTTCCTTCGCGCCCAAAAGGCCCTGGGGCCGGAAGAGCATCACAAAGATGAGGATCAGCGGATATATGACAAGGCGGTAATCCTGGAGGAAACGCAGGAATTCCTGGAGGCAGGTAAGCACGTAGGCGGCCAGAATGGCGCCGGTCATGGAACCCATACCCCCAAGGACGACGTAGATGAGATAATCAATGCTCTTGGTAAAGGAAGCCACATCGGGCTTTACAAAGCCTATTACCATAGCGTACAGACAGCCGCCTGTGCCGGCGATAAAGGACGCGATCACAAAGCCCGCCATTTTGTAGCGAAACACGCTGATTCCGCTGGCGTTAGCTGCTATCTCATCCTCCCTGACGGCCAGTATCGCCCTGCCGTAGGTCGAGCGGAGAAAATTTCGCAGCAGTATGACAAGGAAGATCAAAAACGCCGTTACCGTAAGGAAGGAAAGATCCGACTGAAGCATGGCGATAACGGTAAAGCGCCGGCCGTTCGCGCCGCCGGTGATATTCCTGAGGTTGGTAAGGATCACCCGGATGATCTCGCCGAAACCCAGGGTGACGATGGCAAGGTAATCGCCGGACAGCTTGAGTACCGGAAAGGCGATGAAGAATCCGGCGAGGGCCGCAAGAAGGCCCGCCATAAGGATGGCAAGCGGGAGGGGAAGGCCCAAATCAAGGGTAAAGGAAATGCACGAATAGGCGCCTATGGCCATAAAGCCGGCCTGCCCCAGCGAAAGCTGGCCCGTAATGCCGGTTATGGTGTTGACGCTTATGGCGAGGATGGCGTTGATTCCTCCCAGGGTTATGACCTGCGCCGTATAGGCGTCGAGGATATTCGCTTTTATGAGGACAAAGGGAAGCGCCAGCGCCGCGAAGGCGAAGAGGCCGGGAATCAGCAGGCCGGAGACCGGGCGCCGGGAATCCGAAAGCGCCGGAACGGAAATTCTTTTTTCCCGCATATGCCGCTCCTATACCTTGATCCGCGTCCTGCGGCCCAGTATGCCCGCGGGCTTGACCAGCAGGATGACAATCAAAATGGAAAAGGAGATGGCGTCCGCGTACCGGGAAGAGAGAAAGCCCTTGGTCAGGGTTTCGGCTATGCCCAGAACCACGCCGCCGAACATCGCGCCCGGTATGGAGCCGATGCCGCCAAAGACCGCGGCCACGAAAGCCTTGAGGCCCGGCATGGTTCCCATAGTGGGAGACACCTGGGGATAGGCAAAGGCAAAGAGCATGCCCCCGGCCGCGGCAAGAACGGAGCCGACGGCAAAGGTAAAAGAAATCGTCCCGTTCACGGGAATCCCCATCAGGCTTGCCGCCTGGAGATCAAAGGAGACGGCGCGCATCGCCTTGCCGCGTTTGGTATAGTTGACGATGTAATTGAGAATCAGCATGAGCGCGGCGGAAAAAAGTATCACGACAAGCTGGATATTGGAAACCGAAAAACCGCCGATTTCAATATTGCTGACCGCGGGACGGGGAAACTGCCGGGGATTGGGCCCGATAAAGGGCAGTACCCGGGCGCCGTTTTGCAATATCAGGGAGACGGCTATCGCGGTGATCAGGGAATTGAGCCGGGGAGCGCTGCGAAGGGGCCGGTAGGCGAAACGCTCAATGGCCACGCCCAGACAGGCGCAGAGAGTCATGGAAAAGACAAAGGCCCCCGCAAGGGACACGGGGTTAACCCCGAAGCGGGTCAGCACAAAATAGCCGGCGTAAGCCCCCACCATGAGCAGGTCCCCGTGGGCAAAGTTGATCAGCATAACGATGCCGTAGACCATGGTGTCGCCCAGGGCGATAAGGGCATAGATGCTGCCCAGGGAAACGCCGTTTATTAATTGCTGTAAAAAAATACCGGACACATTCAAACCCGTGCAAGGCCCGTCCCGCAGGTAATTCCGGACATTCAATGCCCGGAATTACCTCAGGGATTAACCGTGGTCTTGTAGACCGTGACGAGCTTGCCGTCCTTCTTGACGATTTCCTGAACCACCGCGGACTTGACCGGATTGCGCTTCGCGTCGAAGGAAAGGTTGCCGGTCAGGTAAGAACCCTTGGTCGCGGCAAGGGCGTTTTTAACCGCGGTAGAATCGGTGGAACCGGCCCTGGCAAGAGCGTCCCTGACCAGGTACATGGAATCGTAACCCAGGGCGGAGAAGGCGTTGGGCACGGTTCCGAATTTCGCGGTAAAGTCCTTCACGAAATTCACCACCCTGGGCTCGGTGGAATCCGAAGCGTAGTGGTTGGAATAGAAGCCGTTGAGAACCTCGTCCCCGGCATTCTCGGTCAGCCCGTCCCAGCCGTCGGCGCCGACGATGGGGGTGTTGATCCCCTGGGCCCGAAGCTGCTTGGCAATGAGCGCCACGGTGGAGTAATAATCCGGCAGATAGACCACGTCGGGATTTGCCGCCTTGATCTTGGTGATCTGGGCGTTAAAGTCCACGTCCCCGGTGATATAGGATTCCTGGGCTACGACGGTTCCCCCCGCTTTCTCGAAGGCGGGAACAAAGTTATCCTTAAGCCCTACCGAATAATCGTTGCCGTTATCGTAAAGCACCGCGGCGCGTTTTGCCTTCAGCGTGTTTGCGGCAAAGGCGCCGCCCACGGTTCCCTGGAAGGGATCGATAAAGCAGGCCCGGAAAATAAAATCGCCCGCGTCGGTAACCGCGGCGGCGGTGGCGGCGGGGGCAACAAGCACCACCTTCTGGGCCTGGGCCAGGGAGGTGATGGCGATGGTGCAGCCCGATGTGAGGGAACCGATGATCACGTTCACCCTGTCCTGTGCCGTAAGTTTGCGGTACGCGTTGACGGTAATCTCGGGGTTTCCCGTATCGTCTTCGGAAACAAGCGCGATTTTTTTGCCGTTAACGCCGCCGGCGGCGTTGATCTCGTCAATCGCCAGTTCAATTCCCTTCCTGGCTTCCACTCCGTAAACCGCTACGGAGCCGGAAAGCGGGAAAATACCGCCGATGGTGATGGTATCACTCTCCTTTGATCCCCCCGGAAAGACCTGGGAAGCGGCGCAGAACAGCGCCATGAACAGTAAAACGCTTCTTTTCATAAAAAATTTCTCCTTAAAATAAATTTCAGTTGTTATACGACATGTTATACTACATGGTTTTCAGGGAATTAATATCCTCAATAACCGCCTGACCCGAGACAAGCAGGGCCGAGGAGGCTTCCTTTATGGAAGATATGAGGCCGTTTATTCCGTTCAGGGATTCCAGAACCTGGCTGCCCCCGACATTCTGGGTCTCCATGGCGTTTTTGATGTCAAGCTCCTCGGTTTTTACGGCGTTTATCAGGGCGGCCATGGCGTCAAACTGCTCCTGGGCCTGAACCGACGAGTCCCGGGAACTGTCGATCAGTTCCTTGATTTTTTTGAGGCTGTTGGAAATTTCCACCGCCTG
>JAISND010000129.1 GCA_031276615.1 Treponema sp.
AATACCCGGCAACCTCAGGATTATCGACGCCCTGCTTGCCGGAAACTGGAACGAGAAGACCTTCCTGATAGCGCCGCCGGGGTTAAGCGTAAGCTTCGAGGATTCCCTCACCACCGGCACGGCCCAGGGCGCCGGCTGAACGGGAACACGGCAGGGACGGGAGACGCCGGGAAGCGGGCCGGCGCTTATGACAAAACCCGGAAACTGGTAAAAGTCCGGATGCGGGACTGCGATTTCAGCGGGGCCATACGGCGGCCGGGTTTTGTTCCCGGCCCCGGCGGCGCCCTGATCCAGGGCATCGGCGTTTACTTTGATATCAAGGGAAAATGAAGAATATTCACCACAGAGGACACATCAAACCGGAGATTTGCGATCACAGAGAAAAGGTGTCCCTGTGGTTTTTTTCTCTCCACTCCTCTGTGTGCTCCTGTGTTTTATGTCAAGGGAATTTTGGACCTTACCCCCTCTGGCAGACACAAAGACAGGCGTGAAATACAACGGAAGAGGAGAAAAAGACGGGAAAGAAAGACAAAGAACGGTGGGTATAACCCGAAGGAATTCAAGGCTGAAGCGATAGCGCCGGCTGAAAAGCACGGGAAACCGGTACGCCGGGCAGCCGCGGGATGAAGAAGTATCCCGCCTGCGGAAAGAAAACAAGACGCTGCGGGAGGCGCTTCGCCGGGAGTACGGCAAACGGGCAAGCCGCAAGAAAGTGGCGCGATTGATGCGGGAAAACGGCTTGCACGCCCGGCAGAGGCGGAAATTCATCCCCACGACCAACCCGGACCACGGGCTTGAGGTCTGCGAAAACCCGTTGAACCGTAAGTTTCAAGCCGGAGGGACCGGAGAGAAATGGGTATCTGACATCACCTGTCTGCGCACGACCTCCGGCTGGGTGGTCCTTGACCTTTTTGACCGGAAGGTCATTAAAACCCTCAAACGGGAGCTGGAAACCCCGGACGGTAACCATTCGGCAGGGGAGGTCAGACAATCGGTGTTCATGTATCTTGAGGCATATTATAATCGGGTTCGGCTTCATTCGGTACCGACTATGTAGCGCCTGATGTGTTTAACTCAGGGCAAGTCGCTTAATAGTGTCTACCCAACGGGGTAAAGTCCATCCGGCGGCGGGGGAACCCAGGTAATGAATAATTAAGAATGAACAGTGAAAAATGAAGGGAGGGAAAGGCCGTCCTTGGCGGGGCGGCCTTTTTTGTTTTATACATCATCGAATAAAAGCGGCTGGTCTACATCTTCCATCAGGTGGAACTTTTTGAGTATCGCCTTTTGAAGCGGCGATTTGTGGCAATGACACATGCAAGGTGGCGTTTTTCGTTTGTAGCGGCTTTTTCCCGCATAAATGCGGCAGTCTATAACCGCTATGCTGTTGTCGGTATTGATACACTGAAAACCGTGTATCAATTCTTTTCTGTCTCTGAAAGACATATTTCTTTTGTTTTCTTTTAATATCTCCGGAATGAACATACTAATGTTCCGTCCAAGACATTAGACGATATTAGACTTGTTCAATAACCCGGGTGGTGATTTCACAAGTCTTGCAATTTCTCGCCGATGGCTACGAAATTGCGTTATTTTTTGCGGTTGTTGTTTAAAAACTGAAGTTTTTAAACAACTCTATTATAAGCCTGCCGTGCTTTGGCAATGGAGGCAAGGATTTTATCAGCCGGCTTGGTCCAGGTGAAAGTCCGGCCCGACCGGTTCCACCCCTCGATAAAGCTCCGGATAGCCTCAATCAATCGCTTTACCGATTCCCGGCTCTCCCGCCGTATCCGTTTGTTCGTCAGTTCCCCAAACCACCGTTCTACCATGTTCAGCCACGATGAATGGGTCGGTATGAAATGCAGTACAAACCGTTTTGCCTTCCCCTCAAGATACTTTTTCGTCTCTTCCGACTTATGCGCGGAGTAATTATCAATGATGATGTGCAGCGCCTTCCCCTGTTCGCATGCGTTGTCCGGTTTTTCAAGAAACCCGATGAAGTCCTTGCTGTTATGGCTCGCCTTACATTCACCGGTGACATTTCCGGTAAGCATATCCAGCGCCGCAAACAGGGTCGTCGTTCCGTGCCGGCAGTAATCAGCGCTGTGCCCCGCCGGAACATGCGGCAGAAGCGGTAACAATGGGGCGCTCCGTTCCAGCGCCTGTATTTGCGACTTTTCGTCCACGTACAGAACTATCGCGTTGTCAGGCGGATTCATATACAGCCCCGCCACATCGGTCAGTTTTTCCCCGAAATGCCGGTCGGTGCTGAACCGGAACTCCTTTTCCGGATGCGGTTTTATCCCCCGTTCCCGGAGGATAGTGTTGACCGTACTTTTACCCGGCGAAAACCGTTTCGCCAGGGCGCGGGTACTCCAATGGGTCCGTCTTTCGGCTTTTCCGTGCACGCCGCGGTACAAACCCGGTTTTTTACCGCTTCGCTGACCGGCGGCGTACCGCTTTTACGGGTTTTATCCCGTAAAAGCAATTCCAGGCCGCCCCGGTTATAGCGGTTGATGAAGGAACTGACGGTCGCCCGGTGTATCCCGACCCCGCAGGCGACCCCGGCCACCGATTTTCCGTTTGCCCTGCGCAACACGGTTTGCAGCCGTATGGCGTATTTATACATGATATTCCCGGCTGCCAATACTTTTTCCATGAGCGCTTTGTCTTCCGGCACTATGTCCGGCACTACGCTTTTCATACGCTCGTTGTAACATTTCCGGGCCGTCTTGTCGCTATATCGCCATTTGTCTCGGACGGAACACTAGTACCCCGATTGGACTAAAAATATGGTCAAGAGGAAACCACGACGAAGCTCCGGTTCGACCACACTGACATCTGCATGAAATTCCTGTTTTCATCCGCGAGCTTCGCGGTTTCCCGGCTCTTTGCTGAAACCGGGAATTGCCGCGGAATACGGGCAAAGTGTTGTAAGAAAGGGTAAAGCCGGTTAAAATGTCTGTATGAAGAAGAAAAGGATATTTTTCACTGCTCTGCTGGTTTCGGCTTCCTTTCTCGGCGCGCAGCAATTTAACTCCGTTCCCCTTGATCATGACGCCTATAATGTAATCGACCTTGCGGTCCTCAAGGGTATTGTCTCGCCCCTGCCTTCGGCAAAGCCCTGGCCGGAATATACAGTCAGGGCAAAGCTCGGGGAAATTCTGGATGATCCCGCCGACACCCTCAGCCCCGCGGAATACGCCATTGTATCCAATATCCTTGCCTCCTTTGAACGGAAAGAGGGCCTTGATTTCCGGCGGGGAAGGTATCACAGGGAAAACGCCCTGGGGGGGCACCGTTTTTCCATTGAGACCGGCGTCAACTGGGACAGCTGCTTTAACGTCAGCGCCCCCGACCCGGCCATCGCAAGCGTCAACATGGGGAAGCTCTATCTTACCGGCGATATGGGGGAACACTTTTCATGGAATTTCGATGTCCGGGGAGGTTTCTTCAGCATCGGCAGGGAAGAGACGGGGCGGCGCGAGAACGCGCCCTATGTGGATCCCAAATACGGAGAGTACGACGGCAACCCCAACAGCGAAGGCCACACCTATTACTACGATATTCCGGAGCCGGGTACTTCGCCGGTATACGATATCCCCGCCTATTTTCCCTACACCTTTACCAAACCCTGGGATGCGGCGGTAATGCCCCCCTCGGATCTGGGGGGCTACCATGAATGGCCGGATGAATTTGCCTTTGGATACGAGATGATCTCCGAACTGAACGCCAGCCTTTTTGAAAACCGGATGACCCTCCGCTTCGGCAGGATGCGCCGCGACTGGGGCCCCGAATCGAACGGCACAAGCCTGTTCATGAATTCCCGGGCGCGTCCCTTTATGGCCTTTGAGGGAACCGCCGTCCCCGTAAACTGGCTGCGCTTTTCCTTTCTTACCGGCGCGCTGGAATACCTCAAGGGCGCGAATCAATGGGAGGACGCCGACCCTTACCAGAATCTTTTTTCCCTCGCCTGTGTGGAATTTGATACGGGAAAACATTTTCATTTTGACTTCGGCAGCGCCACCGTCTGGCCCAAGCGCCTTGACCTGGGTTACATCTTCCCCATAAACAGCAACTTCTTTTATCAGAACAACGTAGGCGACTTTGACAACCTTGCCCTCTTCGCCGACCTGGAACTCAGGTTTCCGGGCATCGCGAAAATTTGGGGTTCCCTCTATGTTGATGAAGTAAACCTAAGCCACGGCCCCTTCCTTCATCTGGACAGGCAGATGTACGCCTATCAGGGCGGCGTCAAGGCAAATATCCGCTGGCTGCCCTTTGCCTCGCTCACCCTGCGTTATACCAAAGTTGAACCTTACTGTTATACGCACGAGTATACGGAAACTCCCTGGAACCGGGTTCCGACGGATACCTCCTACCTCAACAACGGCGAATCCCTTGGCTTCTACCTGCCGCCGAACAGCGACGAATTCCTCATCCGCCTCGATTCGATGATCCTCCCCGAATTAAAGGCGCATATCCAGTATCAGATGATCCGCCACGGCGTGGAGTACGGTTACGGCAGGGTCGACGGTTCTTCCCTTTACGACAAGATCGTCAAGGACGACGATTCCACCAAGTATTTCCTGATGGACGGCGTGTACCGGTGGGACAATGTGATTAAACTGGGCGGCTCCTACAGTTTCGGGAACCGCGGCATACCCCTTGCGTTTTACGCGGAAACGGGCCTGGTGATTACCCGCTTTACGATTAACGGCAGCGCCGGCATCGGCGAAGAGGGCGATTACGAACCCCTCGACAACGCGGTATACCGGGCGGGTACGGGCTTTATCTTTTCAATCGGCTTCAGGCTGTACCCTTGAGGCCCGCGCGGCTCAGGGCAGGGGCCAAAGCATACGCCCGCTCAGGCCGACCTTCCCGCCTATGGAGACGCGCTGAACAGCGCCGCCCCGCCAGGAAACCCGCGTCTCGATAATCCCCCCCGGCTGGCTGACCATACAGGCCGCTTCTCCGTCACCCTGACGCCGGGTTTTCCATACCGCCAGCGCGGCGGAACCGGAACCGCAGCTTGATTCAACAACCAGGGAACCGGTGCCATAGACATATACCGCGGGGCGCATACACGCGGCGGAGGTATCGTAAAACAAAACCCCCAGGGCCGCGGGCCGGGCAAAGGCCCCCTCAAGTCCGGCCCGGATTCGGGCAAAGGTTTTTTCATCCGGGGGAATATCCGGGGCAATGACGTGGGTAATGCCGTCAAAAACATAGGCCGGAAGACGGCGCCCCTCAAAATCAAGGGTCTCCGCCGCCAGGGGGCCGGGAACTTCCACTGCCGCCCATCCCTCCTCTACCCTGACCCTCACCGGAAGCTCTTCCGTCACGCCGCTCATGCCGATTGCAACGGTCTGATCCCCCGAAAGCCCCTCTTCGCGGGCCACGAAGAGGCCAAAACTCCGCGCCGCGTTCCCGCAGAATTCGCCGCCCATCATCCGGAGCCGCCACAGCCGCGCCGCGCTGCCGGCCGCGGAACCGCCGGGGGCCGCCGGTGGAATCACAAAACCCACCTGTTCGGCTTCCAGGCTTCTGTCCGCCAAAAGTTCCCGGGCCGCGGCGGCCCGGTCCGCGACGGGGTTCAGCACAAAAATCGTGATGTTTTTCGCCGGATCGGCAACAACAATTTCAAAATTCATCAGGTTTCAAGTTTACATTGTCCCCGGTTTGAAGTATAGTGAGCTGATTTTAAAATTATGGTCCGGGATTATCACAATTTCGGACCCGGCCCGGTTTTTTTTGGAGGTCGGGAAAGGAGCCAAACCTGCCCGGTTTTTCCAATGAAATGAAAAGGATAGCTGCTGTTCTGTTTTGCCTGGCTTTCATGGCGGGAACTGTTTTTTCCGGCGGAAAAAGAACCTTCTCTTCACTCCGCCCTACCTCAAGAACGCGCAGGTGATCGTGGCAAATGAACTTCCCCCGCCGAAAGGCGGGTTCTTGGGTACAATTTCACGCCGCTGTATAGCGGCGCATATATCCTTCCTCTAATTGCCGGCCCAAAGGGCTGATTAGACCCCACCGCAATAAGGCGCAATTCGCCGGAACCGATGCGGGCCGCGGGTTCCCGGCTTACTCCCCTTCCGTCTCCTCCGCGGTAAACTCCTCTTCCTGCTCGGCTTCCACGGCGGCGGCCTCAAGTTTGCGTCTCTCAAGTATTTCCTGCATGTAGAGATCCAAATCCTGGCTGTCCTCGTCAAAGAGCTTGACCCCCCGGTAACGCCTCATGCCGGTACCCGCGGGTATGGGATGCCCGATGATAATGTTTTCCTTGAGGCCCCGGAGATAGTCGGTAGATCCGGCGATAGCCGCGTTGGTAAGCACCCGGGTGGTTTCCTGGAAACTTGCGGCCGAAAGGAAAGAGTCGATGTTAAGCGAAGCCTTGGTAATTCCCAGGAACATGGGCTGGGCAATGGCAGGCTGTCCGCCTTCCGCGATAACCCGGTTGTTTTCCTCGTGGAACCGGTACTTGTCCACCATCTGTCCGTAGATAAACTTGGTGTCACCCACAAAACGGATTTCAACCTTGCGCATCATCTGCCTTATGATAACGCCGATGTGCTTGTCGTTAATCGACACGCCCTGCAGGCGGTAGACCTGCTGTATCTCGTCCATAAGGTAGCGCTGCAGATGGCTTTCACCCAGGATGTGCAGAACATCGTGCGGATTTATGGCGCCCACGCAGAGGGATTCGCCGGCTTCCACGGTATCCCCGTCACGGACAAGGAGCCGTTTTGTCATGGGTATAAGATGCTTGTATTCCCTGCCAAAGGCGTCCTCTATGGTAACAATCCGCTTGCCCTTGATGATGCCCCGGAAATACACGATTCCGGAAACCTGGGCAAGGACAGCGGGGTTCTTGGGCTTGCGGGCCTCAAAAAGCTCGCTGACCCGGGGAAGGCCGGACGTGATGTCCATTGCCTTGGCGGATTCCTTGAGGGTCTTGGCCACGGTACGCCCGGCGTTGATCTTCTCCCCTTCGTCAACCTGAATGTAGGCGCCGCCGGGGAGAAAGTAGGAAACAAGCTCATTGCCGTTGTCATCGACAATGTATATCCTGGGCTGCTTGCTTTCAAGCTGAAACTCGGTTATCCGTTTTTCGGTATTTCCTTCCTCGTTGATTTCTTCCTTGAGGGTCGTTCCGGGAATAATATCATCGTACTTCACCGAGCCGGAAGCCTCGGCGATAATCGGATCGGAAAAGGGATCGAAGGTGGCTATGGTTTTTTCCGCCTCCACCACGTCGCCCTTCTTTACGACAAACTCGGAACCGTTGCGGATTTCAATCTTCTGCTCCTGCCCGATAAGGTACAGGTTGTTGTCAATAACCATCGCGTAGGCTATTTCCGGGGAAAGCGTCTCCTTGCCTTCGCGCCTGATGATGGCCTCACCCCGGATAATCCGCTTCCCGTCCTCGACGAGGAGCGTATCCTGCGGCTCAAGCCTGTATTCCTTCATTACCTTGTTGACCACGACATAGCCCTTGCGGGTAAAAAGCCATTTGAATCCGCCCGACCCGTGACTGTCCGGAAGTTCCACATGGGTACCCACGACATCCCGGATATACACCGGATATTTAAGGAAGATTCTGTTTTCCTCGCTTATCCTTGTGGCAACGCCGCCGGTATGGAAGGTACGCATGGTAAGCTGGGTTCCCGGCTGGCCGATGGACTGGGCGGCGATGGTTCCCACCGCTTCCCCAATGTCTACCGAACGGTTGGTAGCCAGGTTCCGGCCGTAACAGCGGCGGCAGACTCCGTGTTTTGCCTCGCAGGTAAGGACCGTCCTGATCCGCACCGACTCAACCCCCGCCTCCTCAATCTGGGCGGCAATCTCCTCGGTAATTTCTTCGTTTACGTCTATGATAATTTCGCCGGTAATGGGGTGCTTGACCCGCTCAAGGGTGTAACGGCCCACGATACGATCCCTCAGGGCTTCGATAATATCCTCGCCGTCCTTGATCGCCGAATATTCAATGCCGTTGATGGTGCCACAGTCGTCCTCGTTAACCACCACGTCCTGGGCGATGTCGACAAGCCGCCGGGTAAGGTAGCCCGCTTCCGCGGTTTTGAGCGCGGTATCGGCAAGACCCTTCCGGGCGCCGTTGGTGGAGATAAAAAATTCAATTACCGAAAGCCCTTCCTTGAAGTTGGAGCGGATGGGCAGCTCAATAAAATCTCCCGAAGGCTTCGACATGAGGCCCCGCATTCCCGCGAGCTGGCGGATCTGGTTGCGGCTTCCCCGGGCGCCGGAGTTGGCCATCATGTACACCGAATTGAAGCCGTTCCGGTCGGCCTCCAGGGTTTTCATCAAAATGGCGGTAAGGTCTTCGGTGGTCTTGGACCAGACTTCCACCACCCGGTTGAACCGCTCTTCCTGGGTAATAAGCCCCTGCCGGTACTGCCGCTGGATCGAATCAACTTCCCTGTTTGCCCTGTCGATCATCTCGGGTTTTTCCCTGGGAACCACGATATCATCAAGGCCGATGGTGGCTCCGAAGACCGTAGCGTAGCGGTAGCCCGTGGATTTGATGGCGTCAAGCATCCGCACCGTGGTCCAGGAACCCCTGGTGCTGAAAATATTTTCGATCAGCGCCCGCAGTTCCTTGTCTTTCAGCTCGTAGTTGATAAAGGGAATCTCCGGGGGAAGTTCTTCGTTAAACACAAGACGTCCGGCCGTGGTCTGGATGGTTCCGTCCCCGGTGATTTCGGCTTCATGGCCTACCCTGTCCCAGACGGGAAACTTGACGGGCTTGACCCTGATAAGCGCCTCCCAATCCAGGGCCCTGCTTTCCACCGCCATAAGGATTTCTTCCGTGGAGGAATAACAGGGCGCCCTGTCCCTGCTTTCCGCCCTGGACGAGCCGGGCCGCCTGGCGTTGGGCTTGATCCGGGTAAGGAAGTTGATTCCCAAAACCATGTCCTGGGAAGGGAACACGATGGTTTTGCCGTTGGCGGGGTTGAGAAGGTTCCGGGCGCTGAGCATCAGCGTCCAGCATTCCATCTGCGCCGCCTGGGTCAGGGGCACGTGAACCGCCATCTGGTCGCCGTCAAAGTCGGCGTTGAAGGCGTGGCAGACAAGGGGATGCAGCTTGATCGCCTTCCCTTCGACAAGGACAGGCTCAAAGGCCTGAATGCCAAGGCGGTGCAGGGTAGGCGCCCGGTTAAGCAGCACCGGATGTTCCTTTACCACTTCGTCAAGTATGGCAAAAACTTCGGGGGTTTCCTGTTCAACCAGCATTTTGGCTTTTTTGATGTTGTAGACAACGTCCTTGTCGACAAGTTTTTTCATGATGAAAGGCTTGAAGAGTTCCAGCGCCATCTTGGTGGGAAGCCCGCACTGCCACATCCTGAGATCCGGCCCTACGGTAATGACCGAGCGGCCGGAATAGTCAACCCGTTTGCCGAGAAGGTTCTGCCGGAAACGGCCCTGCTTGCCCTTGAGCATATCGCTGATGGATTTGAGCGGGCGGTTGGAGGAGCCCTTCACTACCCGCTTCTTCTTGGAATTGTCAAAGAGGGCGTCCACCGCTTCCTGGAGCATGCGTTTTTCATTGCGGATAATGATGTCCGGCGCGTTAAGGGTCTGGAGTCTCTTGAGCCGGTTGTTCCTGTTGATCACCCGGCGGTAGAGATCGTTAAGATCCGAAGTGGCAAAACGCCCGCCGTCAAGCTGAACCATCGGCCGCAGTTCCGGGGGGATAACCGGAATCACGTCAAGGATCATCCACTCGGGTTTGTTCCTTGAATTGCGGAAATTTTCAACAATTTCAATGCGCTTGAGGAGGCGCTTGTCGCTCTTTACGCCCTTTTCTATCATCCTGACGCGCAGCTCCGCGGCCAGTTCGTCAAGGTTGATGTTTTCAAGAAGGACGCGGATAGCCTCGGCGCCCATGCCCGCGGTAAAAGCGCCGGAGTAGCGCTGCTGGGCAAGGTTGTAATCTTCCTCGGAAAGGAGGGACATCTTTTTCAGATCCGTATCACCCGGATCGATAACAATGTATTTTTCGTAGTAGAGTACGGAACGCAGGGCATTCATGGGAAGATCGAGAAGGAGGCCCATGCGGCTCGGAACGGAACGGTAATACCATATGTGGGAAACCGGCGCGGCCAGCTCTATATGCCCCATCCGTTCCCGGCGCACCTTGAAGTGGGTTACCTCGACGCCGCAGCGATCGCAGATAACCCCCTTGTAGCGGATGGACTTGAACTTTCCGCAGTAACACTCCCACTCCTTGGTGGTACCGAAGATGCGCTCGCAGAAGAGGCCGTCTTTCTCGGGCCGGAGAGTCCTGTAGTTGATCGTCTCGGGTTTTTTTACCTCCCCGTAAGACCAGGACCGGATCATCTCCGGAGAAGCCAGCCGTATCATAATGGAATCAAAATCTTGTATGTCCCGCATCGTACTCTCCTCTGTCTTTAGAAATTACTTCCCGACTTCGAAATCAGCTCTTCGTCCTTTTCGGTCAGCGGTATCTGTTTGCCCTTGGCGTCGAAGATCGTCAAATCAAGGGCCAGCCCCCGCAGTTCCTGTACCAGTACGTTAAACGATTCCGGTATGCCCGCGGTGGTTGAAGGCTCTCCCTTCACAATGGCTTCGTAAATTTTGGAACGGCCGGTCATATCGTCGGACTTGATGGTCAGAAGTTCCTGCAGGGTATTGGCCGCGCCGTAGGCTTCCAGCGCCCAGACTTCCATCTCTCCCAGGCGCTGTCCGCCGAACTGCGCCTTTCCGCCCAGAGGCTGCTGGGTCACCAGCGAATAGGGGCCGGTGGAACGGGCGTGCATCTTGTCGTCAACCAGATGGTGGAGTTTGAGGAAGTAAATAATCCCGCAGAAGATGGGGTTGACAAAGGGTTCGCCGGTTCTGCCGTCCCTGAGCAGGGTTTTGCTGGTAACGGGTAGTCCCGCTTCCCGAAGCTTCTCTTCAATCTGTCCGGTTGAAGGCGACTGGAAAACCGGCGTCGAATACCACTCGTCCAGGGTGGAGCCCGCCCAGCCCAGCTCCGTTTCCAGAAGCTGGCCGATATTCATGCGGGAAGGAACGCCCAGGGGCGTAAGGCAGAGATCCAGGGGCGTGCCGTCCTCCATGTAGGGCATGTCCTCCTCCGGAAGGATCCGCGCGACAACGCCCTTGTTGCCGTGGCGGCCCGCCATCTTGTCGCCCTCACGGAGTTTGCGCTTGGTGGCGATAAGCACCTTTACCACCTCGTCAACGCCGGGGTTCAGATCGTCGCCTTCGGTACGCTTGAGCCGCTGAATGTCGATGATCGTTCCCTCTATGCCGTGGGGCACTTTAAGGGAAGAATCCCGGACTTCCTTGGCCTTTTCGCCGAATATGGAGTTGAGCAGTTTGAATTCCGGGGTGGTTTCCGTCTCGCTCTTGGGCGTCACCTTGCCTACCAGGATGTCGCCGGAACGCACCTTGGCGCCCACCCGGATAATGCCTTCGCCGTCGAGGTTGTCAAGGCTCTTTTCCGACGTGTTGGGAATGTCCCGGGTGATCTTTTCGGGGCCCAGTTTTGTCTCCCGCACTTCGGTAAGAAATTCCTTGATATGGATTGAAGTGAACATGTCGTCCTTCACCACGCGCTGGGAAATAAGAATGGAGTCTTCGTAGTTGTAGCCGTTCCAGGGCATAAAACCCACGAGAATATTCCTTCCCAGGGCAAGCTCGCCGTTGTGGGTGGCCGGCCCGTCGGCAATGACCTGGCCGGCGCTTATTTTTTCACCGACCCTGACAATGGGACGCTGGTTGTAACAGGTGTCCTGATTCGTCCTCTGGAACTTTACCAGCCTGTATACGTCGTTGCCCTCTTCATTGATTGTCGCCTGGGCCGAAGGCCTGGCGTCGCCCGGCTTGTCGGGTTTGATGGTAATTTTATGCGAGGTAACCCTGACAACCGTTCCGCCGCGGCGGGCCTTGACAAGCACGCCGGAATCGTAGGCGCATTTCCCTTCCATTCCCGTGCCGACCCTGGGGGCTTCGGGAAACACCAGGGGCACCGCCTGGCGCTGCATGTTGGAACCCATCAGCGCCCGGTTGGCGTCGTCATGCTCCAGGAAGGGAATAAGCGAAGCGGAAACCGAGATGATCTGTTTGGGAGACACGTCCATGTACTGGATATCCTCGGGCGTGCGGGTGGTGTAATCACCCTGGCGGCGGCAGGAAACCTGATCGTCGGCGAAGCTGCCGTTGTTGTTGAGTTTTGCCGAGGCCTGGGCAATGTAGTAACGGTCCTCGTCCATGGCGGAAAGGTACTCGATCTCCCTGGTTGCCACCCCTTTCGCCACCCTGCGGTAGGGGGTTTCCAGAAATCCGTATTCGTTGACCCTTGTGTAGTTCGCCAGCGAAACGATGAGGCCGATGTTCGGACCTTCGGGAGTCTCAATGGGGCACATGCGGCCGTAGTGGGTGTAGTGAACGTCGCGGACTTCGAAGCCGGCCCTGTCGCGGGAAAGGCCGCCGGGGCCAAGGGCGTTGAGCCTGCGTTTGTGGGTCAGCTCCGCCAGGGGGTTTACCTGATCCATGAACTGCGAAAGCTGGCTTGACCCGAAAAATTCCTTTATGGCGGCAACCACCGGTTTTATGGAAACAAGATCCTGGGGCTTGATGGTATCGGTCTCTTTAAGGCTCATCCGCTCCTTGGCAATCCGCTCCATCCGGCTGAAGGCGGTTTTCATCACGTTCACCATAAGCTCGCCCACCGAGCGCACCCGCCGGTTGCCCAGGTGATCGATGTCGTCCTGGTTTTCGTCGCCGGCATGCACCTTGATGAGGAATTTCATGGTGGCGATAATGTCCT
Source organism: Treponema sp. (assembly GCA_031276615.1). Classification (GTDB taxonomy): domain Bacteria; phylum Spirochaetota; class Spirochaetia; order Treponematales; family Breznakiellaceae; genus JAISAK01. The sequence continues at coordinate 12,818 of JAISND010000129.1, forward strand.
GTCTGGTCAGGGTAAAGTCTTCCAGGGGCGGCTTGAAGTCGAATTTTTTATTCAGCTTGTAACGTCCCACCTTGCCAAGGTCGTAACGGCGGCTTGTAAAAAACATTCCGGTAAGATCCTTTTCCGCGGCGTCAACCGTGATGGACTCTCCCGGCATCAGTATCGAATACACCTCAAGTAGGGCGTTTTCCTTCGAAGGTTCATCCTGATCGGCATCCTTCTTGATGTATTTGATCTCCTCCCGCTCAAAACAGTTAAGGAGTATCGTGGAATTGAGGGAATCTTCAGCCTCGAAATTGATCACCTCAATGGATTTGATCCCGTTTGCCAGAAGCTCATCCACATTATGGGGGTGCAGTTTTTCGCCCGCCCGGTAAAGTTTCTTCCTGCCGCCGTTTCCGTTTTCCGCCGCGGCCTTTCCGCCTTTCCCGCCGCCGCCTTCGCCCTTAATCCAGACCGCGGAAGCCAGCACCCGCCCGGAAATTTTCTCCCTTGTCTCCCGGTCATCCTTGACCTTAAGGGTATCGATCCGGTAAAAGCAGCGGATGATCTCTTCCCTGGTTTCAAACCCCAGGGCGCGGAGGAATATGGTTCCCAGTATCCGTTTTTTCCGGTCTATCTTCGCGTAGATAAGCTCCCGCTTCTGGTCGATCTCGAATTCCAGCCAGGAACCGCGGTAGGGAATAATGCGCGAAGAGTAAATTCCTTTTTCGTGACTGAAGATTACGCCCGGCGAACGGTGAATCTGGGAAACGACTACCCGCTCCGCGCCGTTTATGATAAAGGTACCCCGCTCGCTCATGATCGGAATATCGCCCATATAAATATCTTTCTGGCGGATTTCCCCGGTCTGCTGGAAGATAAGATTCACCCGCGCCTTAAGGGGAACCGCGTAGGTAATGCCCTTCTGTTTGCAGTCCTGCTCGGAAAATTTGACGGCCTCTTCATCCAGGGAATAATATTCGTATTCAAGAACCATATCCCCGTTGGGACTCTCGATGGGGAAGGTTGACCTGAAAACTTCCTCAAGGCCGTATGCTTCGGGCTTCTCTCCGCCCCTGATCTTTTCGCGCTGCAGGAAGCGTTCGTAGGAACGAAGCTGGATATCGATAAGATCCGGCAGTTCCATCACGTCCTGAATGTCTTTCCCGATATAGATTCGTTTGCTGGCTGATTTTCCCTTTGTCATTACTTTCCCCCTCACGCTTTAAGAATCGCTTTTTTAAATAGTTAATTCCAGGGTTACGATTTCAAAATCTGATATTTTGAAATCGCCCCGGTTCTGTCCGCCAAGCCGCCCGCTTTGCGGACAAGCCGTCCGGCTGCCGGGCAGGTCAGTAAAACACAAAGATCGCAGAGAACAGACTCTTTCCCTGTCCTCTGCGATTTTTGAGTAAAACCCGCGCATCTGAGGCAAAGCCGGCGGCCAGGCCCCCGCGGTTTCTTTTCCCTGTCCCGGCCGGGGCCGGGAACAACACGCCCCTGTTACTGAATCTCAACGGTACCGCCGGCTGCAGTGACGGTTTCCTTGATTTTCGCGGCCTCTTCCTTGGAAACATTTTCCTTGAGGGGCTTGGGCGCCCCTTCGACAAGGTCTTTGGCTTCCTTGAGGCCAAGGCCGGTAACGGCCCGGACTTCCTTGATGACCGCAATCTTCTTGGTGTCGTCAAAGGCTTTAAGAATGACATTGAATTCGGTTTTCTCCTCCGCGGCTGCCGCGGGAGCGGCGCCGCCCGCGGGAGCAACGGCCGCCACTACGGGAGCGGCGGCGGAAACGCCGAATTTTTCTTCCATCGCTTTAACCAATTCCGAAACTTCCAGAACCGTCATGGAAGCAATTGCCTCCAAAATCTCTTCTTTCGTAGCTGCCATGTTATCTTCTCCTGTTACATAATTACGCGCTTCCTACAAAGCGCGTCCGGGCGAACCCGGTTATAAAACCCGACAGGACAGCAGCTTCGGACTTTGTCCGATGAAGCCTGAAGGGCGAAACCAAAACCGGATGTCCTGGTTTCCCGGGGTCTTTTCCGGAACCCCGTATTTTTCTTTAGACTTGTCCGGAAACTTCGGTTTCCGGACAACAGCCGCTTGAAGAAGGCATTAACCGGCCTTTTTGTCGGCGATGGCCTTGACGGTGCGAACCAGCCGCGCCGGCACGTCGTTGAGGGCGGCGGCAAGGTTCCTGACGGGGCCGTTCATTACCGACATGAGCATGGAGACAAGCTCCAGCCTGCCGGGAAGCCTGGAGAAAGCCTCGGTCTGGGCCGCGGTATACACCGAATCGCCTACCAGGGCGCCTTTTACCTGAAGGGCGGGCGCTTCCCTGGCAAAATCAAAAAGAATCCTGGCGACCTCGTTCGCGTCCTTTGGCGCGATGGCCACCGCCGTAGGCCCGACAAGGCAGGACGACACGTCCGGGACGGAAAGCTGCTCAAAGGCGATCCGCGCAAAGTTGTTCTTTACCACCTTGTAATGAACTTCTTTGGCGCGGAGCTGCGTCCGCAGGGCGGTGATCTGCTCTACCGTGAGCCCCCGGTAATCGGTGAAGATGAAATCCTTTGACTTGCCGAAGGATTCCTTCAGCGCGTCAATGGCCCTGACTTTACTGTCCTGTATTTTTTTCGCGACTATTGCCATTCTGTTCTCCTGATTAAAAACCCGAAGGTATTCATTCCTCGTCCCTTACCGAAACCCACACGCCGGGGCCCATCGTAGAGGCTACTGATACGGTCTGAATAAACTCGCCCCTGGCGTCGACAGGCCGCTTTCTTCTAATCTCGGTTATTACGGCCTTGACGTTTTCGGCGATCTTCACCGGCTCCATCGAAACCTTGCCGACCGCAAGGTGTACGACGCCGGTCTTGTCCGCGCGGAATTCAACCCGCCCTTTTTTCAGCTCCGACAGCGCGCCTTTGAGGTCAAAGGTGACGGTGCCGGTTTTGGGATTGGGCATCAGGCCCCTGCGGCCGAGCACCATGCCGAGTTTGCCGACATCCTTCATCATGTCGGGGGTGGCGACCGCAACGTCGAAGTCCAGCCAGCCGCCTTTTACCTTTTCGATAAACTCCTCGGCGCCCACATAGGTTGCTCCCGCTTCCTGGGCTTCTTTCTCCTTTTCGGCCTTGCAGAACACAAGGATCTTCTTTTCGCCCCGGAACTGGTTGGGCAGTACCACCGTATCCCGGACGGACTGGTTCTTCTTGAGGCTCACCTTGACCGAAAGGTCCACGGTCTCGTCAAATTTGGCGTAGGCCAGGGTCTTGACCAGCCCCAGCGCTTCGTCAAGCTCGTAGGTACTGTCGGGGTTGTACTTCTTGAGGCTTTCCTGGTATTTCTTTCCGCGGCTCATTGTTCCACCTCAACGCCCATTGACCGGGCAGTGCCGGCGATAATTTTCATGCCGGCGCCGACATCGTTGGCGGAAAGATCCGCCATCTTCAACCTGGCAATCTCTTCGAGTTTTGCCCGTGAAATCTTGCCCACCTTGGTTTTGTGCGATTCGGGAGATCCCTTCTCCAGTCCAATCGCCTTCTTGATCAGAACAGACGCCGGAGGCGTTTTCAGAATGAAGGTGAAGGATTTATCCGTATAAACGCTGATCACCACCGGGATAATGAGTCCCGGTTCCATGCTTTTTGTCCGCTCATTGAACTGCTGGACAAACTGGGGCGCGCTGACCCCGTGGGGGCCAAGGGCAGGGCCTACGGGCGGGGCAGGCGTAGCCTTTCCCGCCGGGCACTGCAGCTTGATAAAAGCGGCAACCTTTTTCTTTGCCATATTTTCTCCTTTGTAGTGGGCCCGGACGCTGCCGGATCTGCGGGGCTGTTAATCCCCTTCTACAATTATACTCCGCAAAACGCCGCGCGTTTTACAGCTTTTCAACCTGCAACAAATCGACCTCTACCGGGGCATTCCGGCCGAAGATGCCGACCATGACCTTGAGCTTGTTCTTCTCCTGGTTGACCTCTTCAATGGTCCCGGTAAAGGACTCAAAGGGGCCGTCGATTATCTTTACCTGCTCGCCCGGAGAGAAGCTCTGGCGCGATCTGACCGGACGCTCGCCCTTGATCTCTCCGGATTTTTGCAGTATCGATCTTGCCTCGTCGCCGCTCAGGGGCTGGGGCCTGCGATCCGCGGGGGTACCCACAAAACCGATTACCCCCTGAATCTTCTTTATTTTGGAACAGGTCATCTTCCAGCCCGTCTCGGCGTCGGGCAGATCCATCTCCGCAAGGATGTATCCGGGAAGGAATTTTTTGATCATGGTACGCTTCTTGCCGTCCCGAACCTCTACCACTTCCTCGGAGGGAACCTTGACATCGCGGACAACTTCCCTGTCCAGATCCCCCGATTCGATCATCATGCGGATGGTTTTTTCTATTTTGTTCTCATATCCTGAATAGGTGTGGAGGACATACCAGCCTGTAGCCATTTTTCCCTTATATATTCTTAAAATATTGCCCTGATGCCAAAGAGCAGGAGCACATCCACCAATCCCAAGGCGGCTGCTACAATTATAGTAGAAATTATAACAACCTTTACCGAGCTGATCACGTCCTCCCTGCCCGGCCAAATTACTTTCCGGAGTTCGGCGTAAGATTCCTTGATAAATTGAACCAGTTTATTCATGCCTTCCTCTCCAAACGATATTCATCCCGGCCGGCGGATCTCCCGCCCCGCCCTTCACAGGCGCCGCGTTTCCCCAGGCGCAACAGGCTTCGCCTTCCGCTTCTCAGCCTCCTGCTTCGAAGCTCCAGGCCGGGGTCCGCTCCTGACGGGCGCGTCCGTGCGCCCTTTTCCTCCCCCTGGTCGGCGGAGCAGACCCTTCGAAGCCTCCTGCATTCCTTCACAGGCGCCGCGTTTTTCCCAGGCGCAGTAGGCTTCGAACCCACGACCTGCGGTTTTGGAGACCGCCGCTCTACCAACTGAGCTATACGCCTCTTCCTTATTTTATCTTTGTCTCTTTGTGGAGCGTATGCTTCCGATCAAAGGGGCAATACTTCCTGAATTCAAGTTTTTCCTGGGAATTCCGGCGATTTTTCTTGGTGGTGTAATTCCGCCGCTTGCATTCGCTGCATTGCAGGGCTATCAGCTCTACCGCCTGTTTTTTGCTCGCCATTTTATTCTCCTACCTTGCTTCAGGCGGACAGGCAAAAACCGCCGCCCTGCGTATCTGGTTTCCAGGAGGAAACAACCAGCCCTCAAGCGGAATCGAACCGCTGACCGCATCCTTACCATGGATGTGCTCTGCCAACTGAGCTACAAGGGCCTGAAATCACCTCAATTCTAGAAAAGATAACAAAAACAGCGGATTTGGTCAATAGGCCGCGTTGCCTTTCGTATTGTCTCGCGTTAAATCCCGCCCCGGGGTAAACCGCGCGTTGCATCCCCGGAGATTCTGTAGTAAACTTTGGCTGTGAGTGTCAACGCCGGCCGCACAGACAGCGTATTCTCTTTCCTTTTCAACCCCGCCGCCCCGGGGGACAAAGCCGCATCCCGAACCGAAGCTTAACGCGCCGGGGGCAGGCGCCGGAACAGACGGAAAAAACACCGGCTTCGGAGATTTCCGGGGGTCCGCGGGAGGTAAACCGGAGCAATGAAAAAAGAAGGCGGGAAAAAAACAAAAAGGCCGGTCAGGATCGTCATTGCCTTTCTTCCTGTTCTTGCCGGCCTTCCCCTGCTGTGCGCGGCGCTCTCGCTTTTCGGCCGCGTCGATCCCGGCTCGCTTATCCCCGGTTCCTTCGTCCTGCGCGCGCGAATTCCCGGGCCTCTCCGTCTGGCCGAGGCCCTGGCAAACCACGGGCCCCTGCCCGAAATTCTGAACATACCGGGCCTTGCCCCCGCGGCGCCTGTCCTGGGCGCGCTCGGAAAACTGCCCTTCAAAAATCCCGTCCTGCGTTTCGCGGCCCGGGGAGACCTTGAGGCGGCCCTGTTCAGGGACGAAGCTCCGGCCGCGGGGGAACAGGCGGCGCCAGTGTTCATTGCCGCCTGGGACACGGGTTTCCTTTCCCCCCTGCTCCGTTTTCTGCCCTTTGCCTCAAGGTTTACCGCCATACCCGGGCTGTACGCCGTAAGGGGAAAGGAAAATTCCCGGCTTGAGTACCGCGCGGGCGGAAAAACCTTTTTTATCGGATACCGGCGGAACCTGCTTGTCCTCTGCGACAATCAGGCGGTTTTTGAATCGGCGGTCAGGGACGGCGGGGGGTTCCGGGGCGGTACGGGAAAGGCGCCCGGCGCGCCGGGAAACGGCGGCGATTATGACGCCGCGTTTCTGCTTTCCCCCGCGTATCTCCGCGCCGTCCTCGCGGAGCAGAATCCGGGCATTGCCGCGGTTCTTGAAAATATCGAATTAAACGAAAGCATGGAACTTTATCTTTCCGTCGCGGAAGAAAAAATCGATCTCCGCCTGGAGACGCGGATTTCTTCCCGCAGCCCCGTCCTGAGCCGGCTTCTTGAAAAACGATCCCCTGTTCCGGGCCTTGCGGAAATTCTGCCCGCCGCGACCCAGTACGGGACGATCCTTTCCGCGGGAAGCCTGGAAGAACTGTTCGCCGCGGCCGCCCTGTTTCCGGGGGCCGAATTCGAACCGGCCCTGCGCCGCGCCGGGGCTTCCTCCCGGTTCCTCCTGGGCATGGACATCGAGGAGCTGCTCTATTCCTGGACGGGAAACGAATTTGCCGTTTTCGCGCTGGAGGGGCGCCCCGCCCAGGTCTACGCGGTTCAAATAGCGGATGAACGGAAACGCCGTCATGTCTTTGACCGGGCATTCAGAACCATGGCGCCTGACGAAAATATCAGCATGAATCCGGACGGCACAGGAATTCCCCGTATGGAACTTCCCGGCTTTTTAAGGTCCCTGCCCGTCTTTCGGGATTTCCGCGTCCCCGCGCCCTGTTACACGGTACACGGGGATTACCTTTTTATAAGCGAATCCGCGGAAACGCTTCTCGCCGTGATCCGCTCCGCGCAGAAAAACGAGGTGCTTCCGAAAACGGCGCTCTGGCGGAATCTGGCGGGAAGCGGCGCGCCTGCCGGGGACAGCCGGGGCAGGTTCCGTTCGGACGGGAGCGCCGCCAGCGTCTTTTACTCCCTGGACCGGACCCTTCCCTTCTTCCTCCGGGAAAAGACCCTGCTGAGTTCCGTATTGGGAATATACCGGCGGGGCCTTGTCCGGCTTGGTTTTGAAAACGGCGCCGCCTTTCTCTCCCTCTCTCTGCTTTCCGGAGGCGGCGGCGGGCTTGTTCCCGTGCCCGGTTATCCCCTTGATCTCGCGGGGAATCCGGGGAACCAGGTATACGCGGCGGCCGGCGGCAGGGCCTCCGAAAACAGAATCCTCTTCTCCAGGGACAATTACGCCGTCGCGCTAAACCCGGGCGACAACAGCATATACGAATACGAAGGCCAGGGGCCCCTGTGGCTTGTCCCCGCGGCCGGCCTTGACCCAAAGAAGGCCGGGGACGGAACAGCCTGGGCGGTAAGCGTCCAGGGAAGGGTAAGCCTGTTGAACGGCAATATGGAAGTCCTGCGGGGCTTTCCCCTGCTTACCGGATTGAGGCTTTCCGCCCCTCCCGCCGCGCGGGGGGGCAGACTTTTCCTCTGCGACGAGGAAGGAAGGGTCTATACGGTTGATACGGACGGCCTCCTCAGCCCCTGGAAAACGGTTTTTCCCGCGGCCCTCCGTTCCCCCCCTTCCTTCCTTGACACTCCGGCCGAAGACGGGAAGCCGGGGGACAGGGACGCGGGGAAAGGAAAGGCGGGCCGCGTTCCTGACGCGGCGGTTTACCCGAAAAGTTTCCTCGGCGAAATCTGGCTGCTTGATTCGGAAGGCGAAGCGCTGCCCGGCTGGCCCGTGCCGGTATCGGGCATCGCCTTCGGATCGGCGGCGGTCTTTGCGTATAACGGTGAAATCCTCACCGCCTTTGTCACCCAGGCCGGCGAGCTTTCGGTATTTGACGAAGGCGCCGTTTCCTCCGGCCCGTTCCCCCTGGAACTGGACGGCGTCTTTTTTATCCAGCCTGTTTTTGACGGCGAGTTCCTCTGGCTTGTCTCGGCCGGCGGCGTACTCTTCAGGGTAAGCCTTGAGGGAGTTGTTCTCCGCCAGTCCATCCCCGGCCTGACCGTAAAAGAAGAAGGCTTCCTCTCCGTCTTTGATTCCGGCGGCGACGGAATCCCCGAAATTTTTATTTCCGGGGAAGGAAACGCCCTGTACGCCTGCACGCGGAATTTCGAATCCCTCAGCGGTTTCCCCCTGCCGATCCGGGGCAGGCCGGCCTTCGCCGACTTCAACGGGGACGGCAGGCCGGAAATAGCGGGCATAGGGATGGACAAAAAACTGTACAGATGGCAGTTCAGGTAGGTAATGATGAAAATTCGGCGATTGGGAATGCCGGCGGCCGCGGCGGCGCTGTTTGCCGGCCTGCTGCTTTTTTTGCTTCCGGGCTGCCAGTCAATCCGGAAGGATGTTCCCGTCGAAAGTCCCGGGGAAGAACGGGAACCGGACATGGCGGAACTGGAACGGATGATCGTCGCCCTTGACAGTGAGGGGGAAGCGGCGGCGCGGCGGACAAAGGCGGCCGCCGCGCGGCTGATGATCGGGGACATGGAAAAGGAAGCCGCCGCGGACGCGGACCTCGAGGCGCGGCTTGCGGCCTGGTCGGGAAGGCTTTCCATTATCGAAGGCCGGTACAGCGAGGCCGTAAGGCAGCAAAAAATTTCCCGCTCCCTTTCGCCGGGCAATACCCCTTCGATAATTCTGGGTATCCGCCTTGAAGGGGATCCGGCCAGGCGGCTGGAACTGATTGACCGGGAGATCGGGATTCTGCCTGCCCGGACGCAGCGGGGCGCCGGGGAACTGCAGATTGAACGGGGAAGGGCCCTTTTTGAACTTGGCCGTTTCGGCGAGGCGGCCGGCGCCTTTGACGCCGCCTTTGCCTCGGGGCTTGATCCCGTTTACCGGGAAACCTGGCTGTGGACAAGGGACAGGTCCCGGGAACTGCGAAACGCCGAGGGCTTCGGCGGCAGCATCGGGATTTTCGGGCGCGGCGGCCTGAGCTGGAAGGACTGCATAGGCCTCGCGAAAAACGAAACCCGGCTGCTGCGCTTCCTTACCGCGGGAAGGGACATGGACGAGGAAGAACTGTTCAACCGTCTCCTCGACCGCTCCTTTATCCCCTACACACAGGACATCGGCCTGGACAACTGGCCCCGCGCCAAACCCGGCATCAATGACCCAATCTTCCGCTCCGGGGCGGCGTGGTTTGTCTGGCGCCTTTACGCGGAAGCGCGCGGAAACCGGGGCATCCTTACGCGCTACTCGGCGCGTTACGCTTCCGGAAGCAGCCCCCGCAGCCCCATAGCGGATCTTCCCCCGCTCTCCCCCTTTTTCGACTGCATCCTCGGCTGCGTCGAAACCGAATTTATGTCCCTTCCGGACGGCCGGAACTTCAGACCCGCCGAGCCTGTCCGGGGAACGGAAATGCTGGCCATGCTGAAAAAAGCGGAAAATTAGAGTCTGCCCGCGAAGCCGGGAGCTTGCGGGCTACCGTTTGAACTTCAGCGTTTCCAGGCTCGAATCGCCGCGGATAAAGTTGAACCAGAGTTCCCGGTCGGTCTTTTCGCGGAGAAGCCTGTAGAACGCGGCAATATCCTTTACCTCTTCGCCGTTGATGCCGGTTATCCTGTCGTTTACCCTTAAACCGATGATGTCCGCGGGGCTGTTGCTTATCACGTTGCCGACAAAAAGGCCTTGGGCGTCTTTTTCCAGCTTGAGGGCATTGCGCAGTTCATCGGTAAGGGGCGCCACATAGACGCCGGGCCAGAGCTTCTTGTTGTCCGAAGCCACCTGATCGGTGCGCGCCTCAATGCGAACCTGGATTTCCCGGGACACGCCGTCACGGATAAGCGCAAAGGCGGCGCGATCGCCGGGCTTGAGGTCGCCTACCATCATGGTAAGCTGGTTCATGCCGCGCGCTTCCCTGCCGTTTACGCTGGTAATAAAATCGCCGGGACGTATGCCGCCCTTGTCGGCGGGGGAACCGAGGAAAACCTGCGAAGCCAGGGCGCCGCGCTTCCCTTCAAGCCCGAGGGCGGTGAGGGTTTCCTTGCCGGGATCGTTAAGGGACACGCCAAGCCAGCCGTAGCTGATGGACCCGGAACTGATAAATTCGTCGATGGAACGCTTCGCGTTGTTGATGGGAATGGCAAAGCCAAGCCCCACCGATCCGCCGCCGTTGTTGCTGGCGATCCAGGTGTTGATGCCGATCACTTCACCCCGGATATTGACAAGGGCGCCGCCGGAATTCCCCTGGTTGATGGGGGCGTCGGTCTGGATAAAGTCATTGATATTGCCGCCGGGGCCGCCGGTACGTCCCACGGCGCTCACAATACCCATGGTAACCGAAAAGGAAAACTGCTCGCCCAGGGGATTCCCCATGGCAATTGCCCAGTCTCCTACTTTGACCATGTCGGAATTGCCCAGAACCGCCAGAGGATAGTGATCGCCGGTTTTGAACGACACCATCGCAAGGTCTTTTCGTTCGTCCTTGCCCACGAGTTCCGCCGGATATTCCTTGCCGTCCATGGTGGCAATGCGGATCTCGTTTGCCTCGCTGACCACATGGTTGTTGGTCAGGACATAATACTTCCCGTCCTGATTCCGGACAATAATCCCCGAACCCAGGCCCTGGGAGCGGAATTCCCTTTCCTGGCCCCCCCTGTCCTGGCCGTCGCCCCTGTCCCGGGGGCCAAAGAAAAATTCCCAGGGGATTCCGTTAAACTGGGGAATCTGCTGCTTTCTGATCGACACGGTTTTAAGCTCCACCACCGAGGGGAGCACCCTGTCCGACACCGAATTGAAAGCGCTCTGGAGTCCCTCGGCCACCGCGAGGGCGTTTTCGGGGATAATTACCTGATTCACCTGGGCCTGGGCGGTTTTCTGCGACTTGGGAGTCGAGCAGGAAAAGGACAAAAAAGCCAGGGAAAACCCGAAAATCACCCCGATAAAGACCAGGTTGAAAATGAACAGATTCTTTGAGGAAAGTTTTGATAAAAAGTTCATAATTACTCCTATAAAAAGCGGCGGTATCGCCGCTGGCGTTCAACCGGACATTAACACGAAGTGTTAATGATTACTCCTGTTCAACCGCGTCCCGCTGCCGGGGCATTAATATAATTCTAGAACAGCCCGAATAGTTACACGCCGCCGCGTCCTTCAGGCCAGATCCTGATCCAGGGCATCGGTGAGAATTTCGGCCCTGTCGTGGATAAGGGCGACCGTGTGCTCCCAGTGGGCGGAAATTCTGTCATCCGCGGTAACCACGGTCCAGCCGTCGTCAAGGATGCCGACCTCACCGCTTCCCATGTTTATCATGGGCTCGATGGCGATCACAAGGCCGTTGCACATGCGGGGGTTCGGCCCGTGGGGGTAATTGGGAACCTGGGGATCTTCGTGAAGGGCAAAGCCTACCCCGTGGCCGCAGAATTCGTGTACCACCCCGTAGCCCAGGGAAAGGGCATGCCCCTGTACCGCGCGGGACACCTGGAGGAGCCTGTCCCCGGCCTTCACCGCGGCGATTCCCCTGTAGAGGCAGTCCCTTGTGGCAACGTTAAGGGCGTGCGCCGCCCCGCTTACCCGCCCCGCTTCCACGCTCACCGCCTGATCGCTGATAAAGCCGTCAAGGTCTATGCCGCAGTCCAGGGAGACCAGGTCTCCCTCCCGTATTTTCCGCCTTGAGGGAATGCCGTGGATCACCTCGTTGTTAATCGAAACGCAGATGGCCGCGGGAAAGGGATTCTTTGCCGGACCGTAGCCCAGAAACGCGGGCTTTCCGCCGGCCTTCTTTATCCAGTCCCGCGTCCAGCGGTCAATCTCAACTGTTTCCAGCCCCGGTTTTACCTGGGGCAAAAGCTCCCGGTACATGGCCGAAAGCATCTTGCAGGATTTTCTGATGCCGTCTATCTGCTTTTCGTTTTTCAGGCGTATCATAACACAAGTTCCCTTCTCAGGCGTTTTGTGTTGGGAAGGGCCGGATCCCTCTTGAGCGCCCCGGCGATAACCGCGCGGGCCGACGCGGAGTCTCCCATCATGAGGAGGGTCTCCGCCATGGAACGCATCCAGCGCGCCTCGTCCCGCGGGGAAAAGCCGAGTTCCAGAAGGGTCTCCATACAGTCAAGCCAGGTTTCATCATCGACCTGGGGCCTGAGGCGGAGACGGACCAGTTCCCTGAGGAAGGTTTCGATCTCTTCCATAAAATGTCTGAAATAGGGAAGCCGGCGCTCTTCCCGCACGAGGACAACCAGCAGCCTGAAGGATTCGTAAAAGCACAGCCGTTTGCCCAGCTCCTCGGCAAGTATGAAAAGACAGTCCATCCAGTCTTCCCTGTCGAGGTAATTTTCCATGTGAAAATCGATCCCGCCGTTATTCCGCCAGACGCGTATCGCCTCGTCCTCTTCAAGGTGGAGGAGTTCAAAGAACACGAGCTTCGCCTGGCAGTCAGGGCTGTTCCCCTGTTCCCGCAGCCAGCTGCGGTAGTCAAACCCGACTTTTTCAATGAACCGGAAACAGGCCCGATCGTATTCAAAACGGCGCTCCCTGTCCGAGAGAACCTCGTAGGCGGTGAGGAGCCGGCGCATTCCCTCTTCGGCCGTTTTGCCCGCGATGTCGGGATGGAGCCGTTTTGCTTTTTCCCGAAAGGCTTTTTTTATTTCAGGGCCGGTGGCGTCCCGTTTCAGGCCCAGCAGATCGTAGTAATTGGTCATCGCGTCAGGCGCCAATCCTCTTGCCTATTGCTTCGGCATGGGAAGGGCCAAAGAGTACGTCGCTCCAGTTTACAAGCATTCCTTCTTTTTCCATTACCCGCATCAGGTTCGCGAGGGACCTTGCGGTAAAAAGTCCGCCCTTTTTCACAAAGGCGGCGCTTTTCTTTCCCCCGAGCCCGCTCCCCCCCGCGAGCATCTTCGGAAGCGCTTCGGAGATTTTCCCCGAAAAAAAGGAAACCGCTTCGGTAACAACCGCGATGTACTCATAGGCGGGAAGCCGGAGACCGTCCTCCGTCCAGGCGTCGACAATATCGACCCGGTGCCCCATCGATTCCATGCCCCGGGCAAGGGATTTTACATACCCGGGGGGAGTTCCACGCGCCGCCGGCGCGCTGACAACCGCAATTCTCATATAATCTCAGGCCTGTTTGTAAATTTGATCAATGCTGGCTTCCTTGACAAGGAGAACGGAGCACTTGGCGCTCACCATGATTTCCCGGTGCGCGTGGGATATTATGTCACGGGCGCTGCGATCCTTCTCCCAGCCCCCAAGAACGATAAGATCGGCTTTTTTCTCGTCGGCCGCCGTAAGAATTTCCGTGTAAACGGCGCCTTTGCGTATCTCCCTTTCTATTTTGACGCCCTTGGCCCTGGCAAGTTCCTCCACAAAGGAAAGATAGCGCTCGCCGTTGGCCTCAAGGCTCTTTTCGTACTCGGTGCTTTCTTCCTGGATGAATATCTTGCTTAAAGTCAACTGTCTGATGGTGGCGATATCCACAACATAGACCGCCGTAAGTTTGCAATGGTACGTTTTGGCCATAACGATGGCGTACTTTGCCGCAAGAATGGACGCGTCCGAGCCGGTAATTACCGCAACAATGTTGGAGATAAGGGGTTTCATAGTTCTCTGCCGGCCTTCCTTTTCAAAAGTTTACTGGTGAAGAAGGAATCCCTGTCCCTTTCTTCAAGCGCCGCCTCAATATACGCTTTTGTGTCCCGCGCGGCGGGAATAACCACCTTTTCCAGGGCGTTTACCCTGCGCTGGGTTTTGCGAACTTCCCTGGCAAGGCGCCAGGCGATGGTACGTACCGCCGCAAGTTCGGTACATATTTTCAGCATTTCGAAGAATTCTAGCACGGTTTCATCACATTCCGCAAATGAATTTGCCGGGGAATATTTCAATTCCGCGGCCGGGAGCCGGATTTCCAGGCCCGGAAGTTTCATTCCGGCGGCGCTTACCTGCTTTTCCCGCAGCTCAAAACGGTAGCGGATGTTCCGGGAAAGCCGTTCCGCCCTCTCCCGGCCAACCACGATGAGCATCCGCTTGAGGGCGGGATAGGCGGTACCCATCCTTGCAAGCAGATCGCGTTCCAGGAGTTTTACCTGCTCCACCTTCCGCATCAGCTCCATGACAAGAATCTCCCGTTTCTGCTCAAGGAGATCGTAGCCTTCCCCGGCCGTGGCAAGCCGCTCCTTTACGCGAAGAAGGTTGCTCTTGGTGGGG
>JAISND010000166.1 GCA_031276615.1 Treponema sp.
CCTACCTTTCTTCCCGGAAATAGGGCGCGCCGAGACCCGCCGGCGCCTGGTACTCCTTCTTCTTCCGCCCGGTAATAAAAACCAGGACCAGGATGGTGGCGAAATAGGGGAGCATGTCCAGAATCTGGGAGGAAAAGACAATCTTCCTGCCCAGGATGCCGAGATCGATGTTCTGGAACTTGAAGCCTACGCCCTTAAGCGCGCCGAAGAGGTAAGCGGCAAAAACAGCCTTCAGGGGATTCCAGGTGCTGAAAATGATCAGGGCTACGGCTATCCAGCCCGCGCCGGCCGTGATGTTCTCCTGCCAGCGGGGGACAAAGACCAGCGAAAGATAGGCGCCGCCCGCGCCGCAGAGAAAGCCGCCCGCGGTAACGTGGATATATTTGTAGCGTATAACGGGAATGCCCGCCGCATCGGCAACCGCGGGGTTCTCGCCTACCGAGCGCGCGTTAAGGCCGGCCCTGGTACAGCGGAAATAAACGTAAAGCAGAACCGCGAGGACCATGCCGGCAAGCACATAGGGGCTTTGTTCAAAAAAGATTCTGCCGATGACGGGGACGCGGTGGAAAAGGGGAACGGAAACCGGCGAAAAGGCCCGCAGGACAGGATCGGGCAGGGCCTTTCCCGAAAGCCCCTTGCCCAAAAAACCCGAAACGCCGGTGCCGAAAATGGTCAGGATAAGGCCGGTAACCACCTGGTTGCCCCTGAGGGTGATGGTGATGACGCCGTAGACAAGGGCGCCGGAGGCTCCGGCAATGCCGGCGGCAAGCACGGCCGTCAGGGGATTCGCGGTCGCGAGGGCGGCGGAAAAACCGACCGACGCGCCCATAAGCATCATCCCCTCAATGCCGAGATTCATGTTGCCGATTTTTTCGCTCATGATGCCGCCAAGAACCGCAAAAAGAATATGGGTTCCCATCTGCACCGCGGTCTGGAGGAACAGGGTAAGGGCATTGAAAAATTCCGCCATTATTCTTTTTCCTCCTTTCCGCTCGACCACACGAAGCGGTAGCGGATAAAGAATTCGGAGCCCAGCACAAAAAAGATAATTATCCCCTGAAGTACCAGGGAAATGGAAGCGGGAATCTGCAGGCTTGACTGGAGAAAATTGCCGCCCTGGATCAGAATGGAAAAGAGAAAGGCTGTGACAAGTATCGAAGGCGGATCGAGCCGCGCGAGCCAGGCGGTTATGACCGAGGTAAAACCAAGGCCTCCGGAAAGCTGATCCGAAAGGGATCGCTCGACCGCGGAAGCCTGCATCATGCCGGCAATGCCGCAAAGACCGCCGGAAAGCACGATGGTGATGATGGTTACGCGAAACACGCTCATCCCCGCGTAGCGGGCTGTCGCCGCGCTTTCCCCGATAACGTCTATCTCATAACCGAGCTTGGTCCGCCTGAGGAGAACGTAAATCAGCGCGGCAAGCAAAACCGCGATGATCCAGCCGGCGTGCAGGCCGAGAAAAGAGGGAAGCACCGCGTTGGGGCTGAATGCCGCGATCTTCGGAAAGCCCAGGCCTTTCGGGTCTTTCCAGGGACCGTACTGCAGATAGGAAATCCACTTGGCCGCGATATAGTTAAGCATGAGGGTTACCAGGGTTTCGTTTGTGGAAAAGCGCGTTTTGAGCAGGGCCGGGATCAGCGCCCAGAACCCCCCAAAAAACAATCCGCCGAGAAACATCACCGTCAGGAGCAGGGGGGCGGGCAGATCGGAAAAAGTGAAGGCGGCGAGGGAAGCCCCGTAGGCACCCAGATAGAACTGGCCTTCCTGACCTATGTTCCAGAACTTCATCCTGAAGGCGACGGCGGTTCCCAGGGAAAGAACCGTCAGGGGAACAGCCTTGTTCACCGTTTCCCGGAAACGGTAGGCGGTTCCCAGGGAACCGGAGAGAATATTCCCGAACACGTCCAGGGGCCTGTAACCCATAAGGGCCATGATAAGCGCCGAGGCCGCCAGGGCGGTGAAAGCCGCCGCAATCCGCAGAAGATTTTCCCTGAAACCCGAAACTTCAGGCCGCGCCGCTATTCGTATCATACCGCCTTCCGAAAAAATCCGTTATCCGCGCCGCCGCGGGGCGCGTTATGCCGCATCCGCTTTCTGCCCCAGCATGAGAAGCCCCAGCTCTTCCTTGGAGGCCTTGCCGGGATCCACGATGCCCATGACCATGCCGCCGTGAATCACCATAAGCCTGTCGCAGAGTTCACGCAACACATCAAGATCCTCGCCTATGTAAAGCACGGCGACTCCTTTCCTCTTCTGCTCGTTGAGCATATCATAAATGCCGTAGGAAGCCCCGATGTCAAGGCCGCGCACGGGGTACGCCGTAATGAGTATCCTCGGGGAAAGATCGATTTCCCGGCCAAGCAGCACCTTCTGTATGTTTCCGCCGGAAAGTTTGCGCACGACATGCTGGACGGAAGGGGTTGAAATGCCGTAACGCTCCACTATCTTTTCCGCCAGAATCTTCCCGGCCGCGCGGTCTATGAAAATTCCCGGCCCCCTTTCATAGGAACGCAGGAGGATATTGTCGGTGACGCTCATGCCGGCCACCAGGCCCATGCCGAGCCTGTCTTCGGGGATAAAGCTCATGGAAACGCCCCTGTCCCTGATTTCCCTGGGGGAGAGGCCCAGCAGGTTTTCACCCTGGCAGAGAACCTGCCCCCCGCCGGCTTTTCGCAGCCCCGCGACGATTTCGCAGAGTTCCTTCTGGCCGCTTCCGGCTATGCCCGCGACTCCGAGAATCTCCCCGCCGTAAAGATCAAAGTTCATGCCGTCCAGCGCCGTCACCCCGTCGTCGTTGAAGCAGGAAAGGTTCCTTACCTCAAGCAGGGGCCTGTCTTTCGGGGCGGGCTTTTCGCGCCGAATCTCCAGGGAGATGCTGGCGCCGACCATCATCTCGGTAAGCTGCCGGGGGTTGGTATCGGCGGTATTGACCGTTCCTATTCTCTTCCCTCTGCGCATAACGGTTACCCGGTCGCTTATCTCCATCACCTCGTTCAGTTTGTGGGTGATGATGACAACGGCGCATCCTTCCTGCTTCATGTTCCGCAGCATTGCGAATAACTGATCGGTTTCTTGGGGGGTCAGCACTGCGGTAGGTTCGTCCAGGACAAGCGCCGAAGCGCCCCGGTAGAGCATCTTGAGGATCTCCACGGTCTGCTTTTCACTTACCGACATGTCGTAAATTTTTTTGCCGTGAATGGTCACAAGGCCGAAACGTTCTTCGATTTCGGCGATTTTCCGGTTGATGCGCTTTTTTTCAATAAAGGGGTTGGGGCCGGCCTTTTCGCCCAGGCTGATGTTCTCCCACGCGCTCATCACCGGGACAAGTTTAAAGTGCTGGTGTACCATGCCTATGCCCGCGGCGATAGCGTCCTGGGGGGAGCGGAAGAAACGGCGTTTGCCGCCGATATGGACGGAACCGGAATCGGGGATATAGATACCCGCAAGCATGTTTACCAGGGTACTTTTCCCCGATCCGTTTTCGCCAAGGAGGGCTACTATTTCGCCCCGGTCAGCCGAGAAGCCCACATCATCGTTGGCAAGCACAGTCCCAAAACGTTTCGAGATATGCCGCATTTCGATATAAGCCATACCCGGCGTCCTCCTTTCCTTTCAGCCGGAAATCTCCAAAGGACCCGCACAGAAATAACATGACCGATTGGTCATGTTATTTCCTTATTTGCGTAAACAATTAAAATAAAATGCGTGGCATTTTATTCTTGTGCGGGTCCAAAGGACCCGGGGGTTCCGGAGTTTTCTTAATTCGGAATTGTACCGATAATGCCCTTCACGAACCAGCCCATGTTCCAGATTTCATCGTCG
>JAISND010000253.1 GCA_031276615.1 Treponema sp.
AAAGGATTTGTCGTAATCCAGGCCCAGCCGTTTCGCCGTCTTTTCGTTGACGCCGGTACAGGCCACGGTAAGATCGAACACCTTGAGGATCGCGCTGCCCTGGGTGCCGCCGTAGACGCCGGGGATACCGCAGATATTGTCCGCGGCGATACGGCCCTGCTTGTTCGCCGGTCCGGCCAGGGGAACCGCCGCCTTCCGGC
Organism: Treponema sp.; assembly: GCA_031276615.1. GTDB lineage: Bacteria > Spirochaetota > Spirochaetia > Treponematales > Breznakiellaceae > JAISAK01. The sequence goes on from JAISND010000253.1 coordinate 201, forward strand.
CGCTCACAAAATCGGTAACCTCCACCGCGTCCCCCACGGCGTAGATGTGTTCGTCGCCGGTCCGCATGTGCTCGTCCACGACGATGGCCCCACGCTGGTTCAGCGCCAGTCCCGCCTCTTTGGCGATACCGCTTTCGGGCCGGACCCCCGCGGCCATGATCAGCATATCCGCGGGAATTTCCTCTTCGCCCTTTTCATCTTTGACCCGCACCGAAAGGCCCGCCGCTTCTTCCCGGATGGCGGTCACCGCGGTCTTGAGCCGGAGCTTCACTCCCTTGCTTCTGATATGCCGGTGAACTTCGCAGGCCATGTCGTAATCAAGGGGAGCGATAACCTGATCGAGCATTTCCACGATGGTCACCTCAAGCCCGGCGGCCGAAAGATTTTCCGCCATTTCCACGCCGATGTAGCCGCCGCCCATGACCAGGGCGGTTTTCGGTTTTTCCGTTTCGATGAAATCCTTTATTTTGAAGGTGTCGGGAATGTTGCGAAGGGTAAAGACCCGGCGGGATTTTTCGTAGGCTCCGGCGGCGTCCATGCCGCTGATGGGCGGCTTTACGGGATCGGCGCCCATGGAAAGGATGAGGGCGTCGTAGGATTCGGTGTAGGTTTTTCCGGCGGCCAGGTCTTTTATGACAAGTTCCCGCGCCTCCCGGTTTATGGCAAGCGCCTCGTGTCGCGTCCGCACGTCCACGTTGAACCTGGCCCGGAAACTCGCCGGTGTTTGCAGGGTCAGGGCGGACTTTTCTTTTATCCCGCCGCCTATGTAGTAGGGAAGGCCGCAGTTGGCGAAGGAGATGTATTCCCCCTTTTCAAGCAGAACGATCTCCGCGTCCTCGTCCAGCCGGCGCAGCCGCGCCGCGGCGGAGGCCCCCCCGGCAACGCCGCCCACAATGATGATTTTCTTTTTCATTTTGATCCCCGCACGGTGTCGTAGGGCCAGCCCATAATGCCGCCCAGATCGTAAATTCTGGTGTAGCCCATTTTTATCAGTGCCCGGGCCGCGCCGGAACTGCGCATCCCGCTCCGGCAGTACACGATGACCGGCGCGTCCTTATCCGGAAGTTCCTCCGGGGCCCGGGCCGCGATTTCATAATCCGGTATAAGCCTGGCCCCGGCGATATGTCCCGCGCCAAATTCTTCCGCGGTACGGACATCAACCAGCAGGTACGGCTCTTCCGATTCCAGAACGCGCTTTGCCCCGGCGGGGGATATTTTCGATACCCGCGGCGCCGACGCGCCGTTGTTTTGACCGGGATTTTTCCCCGCGCAGGCGCCCAAAAGACCCGTCATCAGCAGAACAAACAGTTTCTTCATTTGATTTCCTCTCCCTTTTCGCAGTAGTATTTTTTGAGAACCCTGATAATTTCCCTGACCCGCGTGTCCGCGATACGATAACTGATATTCTGGCCCGATTTTTCGCAGTCCAGAATGCCCGACGCCCGCAGCAGGGCCAGATGCTGGGACAGGGCGGACTGGGTAATCCCCGGCGTTTTTTCGGCGATTTCCGTCACCGTCAGCGCGCCCCCCATAAGGGCGCAGAAGATGAGCAGCCTGTTTTCGTTTGCCAACATTTTAAGCAGGGCCGCTATCTGTTTTGATTTTTCTCCCATCCCTTTTCCCTATTATATCAGTATATTAGTAATTACTAATATACTGATATAACAAAAATTTGTCAATGGATACTGAAAGAGAAGCAAAGGAAAGCAGTGAAAAAACGCGGACAAAATTGGAGTATAAGGGGTGGCTTCCGCCCTACTTTTTTTCGATACGGCAGTTTTCAAGCTCGCGGAGCCTTTTTTCATCCACCCTGATATGGAGGTTTTTTTCCTGCGTGGGGATGACGAGTCCCCTGGGGCTGTTTTTCGCCCTGCGCAGGTATTTTACCTGGGTGTAAAAAAGATCCCCCTCGCCGTTGTTTCTGCCCCCGGAATAAAAGACCGCCAGGTTTCCCGCGTCGAGGAGTATCTCCAGGGGCACGGTCTTGCCGGATCGCTGTTTTATGAACACATGGGAGCCGGGAAAATCCCGGGCATGGAGCCACAGATCGTTTCCCTTGACATGCCGGCGAAGGAGCGCGTCGTTTTCCGCGGCGTCCCTTCCCACGATGATCAGCCAGTCGCCGCGCCTGAAGGAAAGGCCCGGCCGCTTTTTATCCTGTTCCCGGAAGGGGCCTGCCTTTACGCCGCCTGATTTAAGGAGCTTTGCCAGAACGAGGGGATTGGTCTCCTCAAGGAGCCGCGCAAGCCTGCCTTCAAGTTCCCCCAGTTCCGCTTCGCCGGCCCGTATTTCTTCCCGTATGTCGGCGATTCCCTTCTTCGCCTTCCGGTACTGTTCGTAATAACGCTCCGCCTGGGCCGCGGGGCTTTTTTTCGGATCAAGTTTTATCCTGATCTTTTCACCGGCAGGCCGGGGGCCCGCGGTTTCGCCGCCGCCTGAATCTTTTTCCGGGGCAAAGAAATCTTCCGCCTCAAGCCAGGCGTCGCCCGGTTTTATCAGGGCCAGGTTCGCAAGGATTATATCGCCGTATTCCCTGAGCCTGCCTGCCGCGCCGAATTCGGATTCCTTTTCCCTGAGTTTTTCAAGGGCCGCGCCTATCCTCTCCACGCTGCCCCCGATATTCCGCCGGGCCTGTTCCCTGAGCGCCTCCAGGGAAAGGCCGCCGCCCCGCTCGGCGTACCACGCGTCTATTTTTTCGTTAAACGAACCGCCGCCGGGAATTTCCCGCACTTCGTATTCCCCGGCGGAACGCTGCTCCCGGCAGGCTTCTTCTTCTGGCGCATAACGGACGCCGCCTGTTTCCCCGCGTCCGGGGAGTCTCCGCATGGCGTCCAATATCGTTCCCCTGTCATCGGTGACGATAAAATTTGCCGCGTTTGACCAGAGCCGTATGTAGAGCCGGTACCGCTCTCCGCCGCGCCGGATCAGGATGCGGATAACGCGGTTGTTCCCAAGCTGTTCCGCGGCTTCTATCCGGCCGTTTGCAATACGGGAGTTGAGGAATTCCGCGAAACGGAGCGGCCTGTCGCTTTTGGGAAAGGCCCTGAAGGTTTCATGGAAACGGCACGCGCCCGGAGCAAGGGACACAAGGAGCTGCCTGGTTGTCCCTTTCCCGTGAACCCGCAATCCCATAACGTCGTAGGCGCTCTGCGCCGCTTTCTGAATCTGACACCCCGGCAGATCAAGTTCCGAAAGGATGAGGTTGATTTCCTTCCAGTTAAGGGACATGGTTCCTCCTTGTTTCAAAACCCGCGCTGATTCTGTATACTATACCGCAATGCGTTTTTTTTGTATCCTGCTGCTGTTCCTCCTCGCCGCATCCTGTTCCGGGAAAACCGAAGCGGAGGCTCAAACCGTCCCGGACGCGGGCGCTCCCGCCGGAGCCGCCGTTCCCGGGAAGAACCGCGAAAGGGCGGCGGGTATTGCGGCCTCCCTGGATGACCGCCGCCTTGCCGCCCAGCTTGTCATCTCCGGCATTGAGGGGCGGGGGCGTCCGGCGCCCGGCATGAGGCTGCTCCTGAACGAATGTCCCGCCGGGGGAATTATGCTTTTCAGGTATAACCTTGACACGGACAGTGAAGAGATAAAAAGCCTTGTCGGCGAATGCGCCGCCCTCATCGGACAGGCCGGCCCGGGGCAGCCGATTCCTCCCTTTGTCGCGGTTGATCACGAGGGCGGCTCGGTAAACCGCTTCCCGCCCGGCGTTGCCGCCCTCCCCGCGGCGGGAACTTACGGGGAGCTTGCCCGGAGTTCGGGGCGGGAGGAGGCCCTCGGTCTTGTGGAAAGGGACAGCCGCCGCGCCGGGACGGAAATCAGGAGTCTTGGCATAAACGTAAATTTCGCGCCGGTGGCCGAGTATCTGAGGGACGGTAACCGCGCCTTTCTTGATGACCGTTCCTACGGGCCGGATTCCCTTTTTGCCGGGGAAGCGGCCGCGGCCTTTGTGCGGGGCATGGAGAAGGCCGGCGTCCTCTGCGTGGTAAAACATTTCCCCGGCAGCGCCGGAGCGGATCCGCACAGGTATCCTTCGGTCATTACGGGCGGCAGTGAATTTCTTGACGAGCTTGCCGCGCCCTTCGCCGCGCTCATACGGGACGGACAGGCCCGGGCCATAATGGTATCCCACACCCTGGTTCCCGCCAGGGACGCCGGCAATATCGCGAGTCTCTCGCGCGCGGTCATGGAAGACTGGCTCCGGGCAGGCCTGGGTTTCCGGGGGATTATCGTGAGCGACGATTTTTCGATGGCCGCTGCCGGAAGCGGCGCGGTCAACCCGGCGGTCAGATCTCTGGCCGCCGGAGCGGACATGGTGCTTGTCTGGCCTTCCGATATCAGGCGGACCCACCGGGCCATTCTGTCGGCGCTGGACGATGGTTCCCTTTCACGGGAGCGGCTGCGGGAAGCGGCGGAGAGAATCATTTTTGAAAAGATACGGATGGGGATTATCGATGGAAATTTATGAGCGGATACTCCGCCTGGACGACGGGTTCGCGGTGATTAATAAATTATGCGGCGAGGCCGTTGAAGGCGCCGGAAAGGGAATGGCCGACCTTTCGCGGATTCTGGCCGGGGCTCTGGAGACATTGCCCGCGGCTTCGTCTCCGCGGCCCGCGATGAAGCCCGCCGCGGTACACCGCCTGGACGTGCCTGTCAGCGGCTGCGTTCTCTTTGCCCGCACCCCTTCGGCGCTGGGTTTTCTCGGGTCCGCCTTCGCGGACAGGCGGAACAGGCCGGTGGAGAAACATTACTGGGCTGTCACTGAATTTCCGGCGGAGGGTTTCCCCGCGGAGGAGCTGTTTTTCAGCGGCGCGGAAATTGAGCTTGTCCACTGGATCGCCGCGGACAGGTCAAGGAACAAAACCCTTGTTTTTGACGGGGAAGGCCCCGGACGGAAAATGGCGGTTACCCGCTACAGGTTTATCGGCCGGGGACAAAATTATCTTTTCCTTGACATAGAGACCCTTACCGGAAGGAGTCACCAGATCCGCGCCCAGCTTGCCCGCGCGGGACTCCATATCAAGGGGGATTTGAAATACGGAGCGCGGCGCAGTGAAAAAAAAGGCGGCATCAGGCTTCACGCCCGTTCCCTGAGTTTTCCGAATCCCGGCGGCGCCGGGATCATCCGCGTCGAGGCGCCGCCGCCCGAAATGGACGGCCTCTGGGAAGCGTTCGCCGGCGCGTGGAACTCCCGCTTCAAACCCGCGGCGAATGAACAGCCGTCACGGCGGGAAGACCGCGGAGAAAACTGAGAAGAGGTTCCGTCCAGTACGCCGCCCTTTCACCCTCGTCCAGAAAGCGCCGGTAGAGGCCGAGTATGTGCTCCCTGATCCGTTCCCCGTCCCCGCCCGAGGGCCGCCCCGTTCCGCGAAAAAGATCCGACGCAAAACGTTCCGCCTCTTCCGGCGGGAAAAGCCCGCGGTCAAAACAGGTCATCGCGTACATGGCGGCGGAAATACAGTTGACGCTGTGCTGCTTGACATAGAGAACCGCTTCGGTAATCGCAAGGGAGCCCCGCCGCAGTTCCTCGATCCGCTCCGGCAGGCGTTCCTCTTCGTTCATGTCCCGCAGCATTGACCGGAATTTGGTATAGGTTCTGATCACCACCATCACATGAAGGCTGGGGACGCACATGAGGTGGGGGTCCGCCAGATGAATGAGAAAAAAACGGGGACGGGCTATATAAAAGGGACGCCTGGTGGTAGAAAAATTTTCCGAATAAATTTCCGCGGCAAAGGCGTAGAGCCTCCCCATGCTGTCAAGAAAATCCCGCACCGGCGCGTAAGCCCTGCGGCGGAATTTCCGCAGAAGAAAGGAAAGCATGCGTACCCAGAAGCTGACGAAGTCAAGGTACACGCCGACAAGCCGTGGGTTGAAGGGTATCTTCGCGTCAAGCTGATGATCCACCCGGGTGACCGGCGCGCGTCCCGGCAGCAGCGCGGCGCGGTACTGCCGGAAAAAAAAATTGAAGAAGATGGAAGCTGTACAGGCGATGCCGGCGCGGCGCAGCAGGGGAACGGAAAGGGTTTTGAAACAGGCGTAATAAATCGATTCGTCACTGATGCTGCGCCCGGCCGGTTTCTTCATGTCATTGAAGGATACCATGCCGGGGCGTACCGTGTCAGCCGGCCGCAATGCCTTGTGAAAAATGTTACCATCCCTTGACTCACCCGGAGTAAAATTTTAGGATTCCACCTGAAGGGAGTCGCCGATGAGAACGATTAATCTGGGAAAGTCGGGTCTGCAGGTTCCGGTCATAGCCGTGGGCTGCTGGCGCATGCACAGGGCAAGCAGGGCTGAGGCCGAGGTTTTTGTAAAATCGGCCATGGATTACGGGGCAAATTTTTTTGACAACGCCGATGTTTACGGCGGCGACGGCCTGTGCGAAACAATATTCGCCCAGGCCTCCGGCATGAACCCCTCGGTAAGGGAGAAGCTGATCCTTCAGACCAAATGCGGTATCAGGATGAACGCCGCCTTTGATTTTTCCCGGGAGCATATTCTCGAATCGGTTGACGCAAGCCTCAAGCGGCTCAAGACCGGTTACATTGATGTCCTGCTTCTCCACCGTCCGGACGCGCTTGTGGAGCCGGAGGAAGTCGCGGAAGCCTTTGAAACACTCCACGCCTCCGGAAAGGTGCGTTTCTTCGGCGTGTCAAACCAGAAGCCGTCGCAGATACAGCTTCTGCAGAAATATATAAAACAGCCGATAGTGGCAAATCAGCTTCAGCTCAGCATCGCCCACGCCGGCATGATCAGCCAGGGGCTTCTGGTTAATACCCTGAACGAAGGCGCCGCCGACAGGGACGGCAGCGTCCTTGATTTCTGCAGGCTCAACGATATTACCATTCAGCCCTGGTCTCCCTTTCAGTACGGTTTTAACCAGGGCGTTTTCCTGGGCAGCGAAAAATTTCCCGGCCTGAATGCCAGGCTGGATGAATTGGCCGAAAAATATTCGGTTTCCAATACCACTATTGCCATGGCCTGGCTGCTCCGGCATCCGGCGCGCTTTCAGCCCATCACCGGCACCATGAAGCCGGAGCGACTCAAAGACTGTATCAGGGCCGCCGGCATCACCCTCTCGAGGGATGAATGGTACGCCATTTATCTTGCCGCGGGGAATATACTGCCGTAGCGTAACGGCGGATTCTGATCCGCGGACAGTCTGCGAATGGCCGGAACCGCTTATAACTGTTTGTCAGACAGAGCCGAAAAAGACGCCTGCAAAAGCCGGCAGCCCCGCAGCCCGGCCTGTTGCCGCAACACCCGGTCAAGCGGCAGGGCTTCGCCGAAATTCGGGGCGCAGGGCCTGCCTTCGCCGTCCTGTATCGACAGGCCCCCGTTGCCGATTGCCCGGGCCGCTTCCTGGATGGGGAATATGCCCGTGTCGAGGTAACGGATTATGCCGGGCGCGAGCGAATCGAGGGCGGCCTCCCGGGCGCCGGCATAGATCTCCGGGAAAGAGCGCGTGTCCGCGGCCGCGACGGACAGGCCGCCGGGGGAATATCGGGGGTAATACCAAGGCCGGCGCGCCAGATTCAGAAAATCAATATCCCCGGGGAGTTGTTCGGGGTAAAGGCAGGCGAGGAATTTGGGATCGTCTTCGAAGCCGGCCTCCGGCGCAGGCCCTGCCCGCGCCGGGGAAGTAAGGCGGTAGAACCAGGCCGCGTCGAGAAAAGCGTTGTCCACGCGCAGGCCGAGCTTCCGATCCTTCCCCGCCCGGCCGGGAAAAACCGCGGCAAGGGCCCGCGCAAGAAGTTCCCTGAGACCCAGGGGCGGCTTTTCGCATATATCGGCCAGAATTGCCGCCTGATCCCAGGCCGCCGCGTCCTGCCCGCGGAGCGTTTTCAGCATAAGCGCGTCGAGAATCCGTTCAAAAAAAGGATGAAAGATCCGGTCGAGGCCCCAAGTTTTATACACGATATAGGGATGGCAGAACCTGTCCAGTACCGCGTGGGTCATAAAGCCCAGGGCGTAAACCCCCAGCGCGTTGATTCCCTTTTCCCTGCGGTTGCCGCGTATATCGTCCTCGTCCGGCGGCGGATCGGGAAGGCTCATCCGCAGAAGCTCCGCGGTAAAAACGCCGTAGCCCCGGCGGTGCAGCAGGGAACCGTATTCCAGGGCTACCGGCCTCCGGCGCCGGCTGTGGTAGAAGATATCCGGCCCCTGACAGCCCAGCGCGAAGGCTCCGTGATAATCCCTGATTTTCTCCAGAGCCTTGCCGGCCACAATCCCGAAACGGGGACTGACCCGGCGGTAAAGCCCTTCGATCACATCCTCCCCGAAAAGGGTATGCAGTATTTGCGATGGCATTTCGTTACATTGACAATAATCGCGCCTTTGTGGTATCTTTTCAAGTGGCAGAAAACCCTGCCGATTCCTTGGCCGGGCAATAGCGCAGTTGGTTTAGCGTACAAGTCTGGGGGACTTGGGGTCCCCGGTTC